>CALKLO010000019.1 GCA_937991945.1 uncultured Granulosicoccus sp. | reverse complement strand
CCTCTGCGACTTGGCCACCGGTAAAGTATTGGCCAGTAGCGGCGCTATGAATCCTCAAATTCGGTTTGGCGAGGATCTCATGAGTCGAGTGTCGTACGTCATGATGAACCCGGGCGGCCACGAAGATATGAATACCGCGGTTACTGACGCTATCAACGATTTAATCAACGATGTCAGTACAGAAGCCGACATTGATGCAACCGATATTCTCGAACTGACCTTTGTTGCTAATCCTGTCATGCACCACCTACTTCTGGGTATCGATCCTGTTGAGCTGGGCGGCGCACCGTTTGCACTAACCACTGATGAAGCACTTCAGCTTAACGCCCTGGAAATGGGCGTTAAGGCACACCCTTTAGCTAAAGCGTATCTATTGCCGTGTGTCGCCGGACATGTCGGTGCTGATACCGCAGGAGTTGTACTCTCAGAGCAACCCCAAGGCTTAGATGAAATTACCCTACTCGTAGACGTAGGGACTAATGCGGAGATTGTGCTGGGGAACAAGGACCGGCTGCTGGCTTGTTCAAGTCCAACAGGACCGGCATTCGAAGGTGCACAAATAAGCGGTGGTCAGCGTGCAGCACCAGGTGCTATCGAGCGTGTCAGGATTGACCCCGACACACTAGAGCCTCGATTCAGCGTTATTGGCAGCGAAACTTGGTCAAACGAGAATTCGTTTGCTGACGACACAGCAGCCATAGGCGTCACGGGTATCTGCGGCTCTGGCATCATTGAAGTCGTGGCTGAAATGTTCCTAAGTGGCATTATCGATACCGACGGTGTCGTCAATGGCAACATGGCTGCGAAAAACCCTCGCATCGAAGCCAACGATCGAACCTTCTCCTATTTATTGCACAAAGGCGATGTGACAGTTCGCATCACACAAAATGATGTTCGGCAAATTCAGTTGGCTAAAGCTGCACTTTATGCAGGCGTTAGATTACTGATGGACAGATTAGCCATAGATAGCGTGGATCGCATTCGTCTAGCTGGAGCCTTTGGTAGCCATATAGACGTCAAGTACGCCATGGTGCTAGGCCTTATCCCCGACTGCAATTTGGACAACGTAGGTTCCGCAGGCAATGCAGCCGGTACCGGCGCCCTTATGGCCTTGCTCGATAAAGATGCTCGCCTGTCGATCGAGCAAACCGTGCGTAAAATCGAAAAGGTGGAAACTGCGGTGGAAGCAGACTTTCAGCAGCATTTTGTTGAAGCCATGGCCTTTCCTCATAAAACAGCCTCGTTTCCCGAGCTCAGTGCCGTTGTTAAGCTACCGACTCCCACAAGCTCAACGCCTGTCAGACGACGTCGCGCTCGACGCTCGTAAATCATGCAACAGGACCGCAGTACGCGGTTCTGTAATGATTACCTCATGACCCACGTCCCATTGCACCGCCGGGTGCGACGCGTTCGGAATGTATACCGCTGGTTTGGGTAGTGCCAACAATGATATAAAGGTGTACAGGAATCCGCATTTCTCATGAGGCACGTAATGAAGAACACCACACGACTCCCCATCAGCCGCCGTAAATTTCTAGCAGGTGCAGCCGCTGTTGGAATTTCCTTCAAACTACCCAAAGATGCCTTTGCCGCAGATGGCAAAGTCAACTTCTACAACTGGGACACGTACATTGGTGAGAACACCATTGATGACTTCGAAAAAGCCAGTGGCATCGAAGTACAGTACGACTTGTTTGCGGACAACGATGAGTTATTTGCCAAACTGCGCGGTGGAAATCCTGGTTACGACCTAATCGTTCCTACCAATGACTATGTGGAGCGTATGTTGGTTGCAGAGATGTTGTTGCCATTGGATCATTCCAAAATCCCCAACATGAAGAATATCGAGCCTGCGTTCCTTGACCCAGCATTCGATCCAGGTCGCATGTACAGCATACCGTACATGTGGGGCAGCATCGGAGTCGGCTACCGCAAGTCAGCTCTCAAAGAACTTCCAACGTCTTGGAACGACCTAATGAATTCTGACAAATTCTCTGGTCGCATTGCGCTTATGAGCGAGCCACAAACAGTCATGCAAATGGCATTGAAGGCGATGGGTAAATCACTCAACGATTGGTCCGATGAAAACATCGCTGCCGCTGAAAAAATGATCACCGCGCAAAAGAAACACATTGTTGCGTTTGCTCCAGACAATGGCCAAGATTTATTACTGGCTGGCGAAGTTGATCTAGCCATGGAATGGAATGGTGACATTCTGCAAGCTATGGATGAAGACGACGATATCGGTTACTTGGTCCCGAACGAAGGTGGTTTATTGTGGGAAGACACGTTGTGTATTCCTAAAGGCGCACCTAACGTTGAAAATGCTCATGCACTCATTAACTATCTACTTGAAGCAGAAGTGGGCGCAGCCATCGCTGATTTCGTTTACTACGCAACACCTAACGCTGCTGCAAAAGCACTCATGAGCGAAGAATACACCGGTAACTCGGCTATCTTCCCATCAGCTGAAGCCACAGCAAAAAGCGAAGTATCAATCTATCCGGGCCAAGAAGTGACACGCAAAATTGACGAGGCTTGGACTCGCATTAAAGCCAGCTAAGTTGATATTTAGCCAATCATCACCGTCATAAAAAGTCAGGGTTGCTGAACAGTGCAAAGTATCCGCAATAACGTGGGTGTATTTCTCTCGTTCAGCAGCCCTACTTTCATTTGGCTTATATTATTTTTCATTGTGCCTCTGGGCATTGTGTGGCTTTATAGTTTTGGTGAGAACGTTTCACTAACAGAAATTGAAACGACCTGGACGCTAGACAACTACCGGCGCATGTTGGAGCCGGAAATTTTAAAGCTCATGGGGCGCTCTGTCTGGCTCGCCTTTGCCTCAACAATCATTTGTTTGCTCGTCGGCTTCCCCATGGCATTGGTTATTGCCACAGCCTCTCCCAACGCAAAGCCTTGGCTGTTGCTTCTCATCATGTTGCCCTTCTGGACCAACCTGCTGATTCGCACTTACGCATTGCTAAACATATTAGGTACACGTGGTCGTCTTAACGATCTTCTTCGTTGGCTGTACGAACAAGCAGATGCATTAATAAACACCATTGGCTTGGGTAATTTAGGTTTGTTGGGCGATGGCTTTACACCATTGAAAATGCTTGGTACACCGGCTGGCGTCATTTACGGCATTGTTTACGTCTCCCTACCCTTTGCCATTTTGCCTATTTATTCATCGCTCGAGCGTATGGACAAGTCTTTACTGGAAGCCAGCATGGACTTAGGTGGAAGCCAATGGCAAACCGCTAAAAACGTATTAATACCACTCGCAATGCCAGGTGTTATTACCGCGGCCATCATCACGTTCATACCCGCATTAGGGCAGTTCCTTACGCCTGATCTGTTGGGGCGTGGGCAAGTCGATATGATTGCCAACGTTATCGAAAGACAGTTTAAGCGCGCCAACGATTGGCCCTTCGGTTCGGCTATTTCTTTAACGTTGCTCTACGCCACGTTCATGCTCTTGGCCATACGCTCTTTTAATGATGCGGCACGTGCCAAACGAGCGAGTAAGCGCTAGCCATGCCTTTATTCCAAAAAAACAATACAGCCGGGCCTTTCGACTACAGCCGAAAATGGCTACTGCGAATGGTTTTTATTGTTGGCACCGTCTTCTTATACGCACCCATTGTCGTACTCATTATATTTTCATTTAATGATTCCAAACGCGGCGGCAATATTATCTGGAAAGGGTTTACAACCAAATATTACACAAAAGCATTTGGTAACGAAGAGCTCATGCTGGCATTCGGCAACTCGCTCACTATCGCTGTTGCATCAACTGTTATCAGTGTTTTGTTGGGCGCGCTCACAGCCATTGTTTTATGGCGATTTCGTTTTCCGTTCAAACCCGTTTATGAAGGCCTTGTATCGTTACCCATCGTCATTCCTGAAATTTGTATGGGTGTCTCGTTAGCCATGTTTTTCTCACAAATGGGATGGATGCAAACCGGTGACTCTCATTGGCCGTTCAATTTAACGAATATCATTATTGCGCATATCACCTTCTCCTTTCCGTTCGCAGCGATGGTCATACGCACTCGATTGCAAAGCTTCAACCGCGAAATGGAAGAAGCCGCTAAAGATTTAGGCGCAAGTGAATTCCGTGTCTTTAAAGACATACTGCTGCCGCACATGAAACCTGGGTTAGTTGCCGGCGCCTTGTTGGCCTTTACGCTATCGCTAGATGATTTCGTTATTACCTTCTTTACCTCTGGCCCGAACACGGTCACTTTTCCGGTGAAAATATATTCTATGGTCCGATTTTCGGTCACACCAGAAATTAATGCAGCCTCCACTGTGCTGATCATAATGACTCTTGTCTTAACCTTTATAGCCCTTCGATATCAGCGGGTGGATTCCACGTCATGAGCGATCCAATAGTCTCCATTCGAAACATCAGTAAACAGTTCGATTCGGTACTGGCATTAGACGATGTGTCTATCGACATACGCCCAGGCGAAATATTTGCACTGCTAGGACCTTCTGGTTGTGGCAAGTCCACGCTGCTGCGCGTTATCTCTGGATTCGAAACACCCACATCGGGTGAGTTACTTCTCGATGGCGAAGACATGACGCAGTTGCCACCGAACAAACGTCCTATCAATATGGTGTTCCAGTCGTACGCGGTTTTTCCACATATGAATGTGGAAACAAATGTGGCTTATGGTCTTAAGATGGACAAAGTGCCTAGCGACGAAATCAAGACTCGCGTGGCCACAGCACTGGCTCAAGTTCATTTGGAGGACTTCGCCAAACGCATGCCTGATCAACTATCAGGCGGACAAAGACAACGTGTTGCTCTGGCACGTGCTTTGGTTAAAAAACCTCGCGTACTATTGCTCGACGAACCTTTATCTGCACTCGATGCAAAGCTGCGTGATGCTATGCGGCTTGAACTTGTTAAGTTGCAGGAAACAGTTGGCATCACCTTTATTATCGTGACCCATGACCAGGCAGAAGCCATGGCAATGGCCGATCGAATTGCGGTACTGGAGTCTGGAAAACTACGCCAGGTAGCCACCCCTGAAGAACTCTATTCACATCCGATTGATGGCTTTGTCGCTGATTTTATCGGCAACATTAATTCATTCGCGGTGTCTAGCTGGCATGCAGACAATGGACAGATTTCACTCACGGCTGAGCACTTGAACACAGTGGTCTTAGCCATAGACGAAACCCCTGCCTTTTTACTCAGCGAAGCTCCAGCCAGTGATGCCGTGCTTGCCGTTCGGCCGGAACATGTCACCGTCTCGCTCACCCAGCCAGATGAGAATCATGTGTCTCTTCGTGGCACGTTGGGCGATGTTGCCTATCAGGGTCAGCATTGTATTGCTGAGATTCGCTTGGATAACGGCACATCCATTAGCGCTATTATTGATAACGCACTCGCTAAATCCTTGCCGTCAGCGTTAGAGCAGGCGCCTATCTGGGCGTTTTGGCAAGCCAACAACATGCTATTGCTTCCACGCAAAGTCGATTAAAACTATTCAATGAAGTCTTCAAGCCATCAAGAGTCAAACAGTGTCGACTCTACCATCGACGTGCTCATTGTTGACTGGCATGGAGGGCTTCGCGGCAAGCGACTTCCCGCTGCCATGCGCGGCAAAGTACTCAATGGCGAAGCACGCATTCCCTTATCTACTCAAGCTATGGATATTTGGGGTGATGATCAAGACGGTATCACCGGGCTAGGTCTATCCATTGGAGACCCGGACGGACTATGCATACCTGACACCGATGGACACGGATTTCACCCACAACCTTGGAATGAAAACCACGAACAAATTCTTTGCTCCATGCACACCGTGGAAGGAAATCCCAGCGATTTTGATGTTCGCTCAATGCTGGGAAAAACGGTTAAGCGGCTGAACGATGACAATCTATTTCCAGTCGTAGCAGTTGAACTCGAATTCTATTTGCTCGACAAATCTACTCGCACTACCGGCGTACCACGAGTTCCTGATGAATTAACTATTGCAGGTTCGCCCGATGATTTACAGCTCTATGACATGCGCGTCATGGACCGAGTGACCGGCCTACTACAACGCATTCATCGCTATGCAGAAGCCATGGGCATTCCAGCAGAAACATCGTTAGCTGAATTTGGCCCCGGGCAATTTGAAATAAACCTTAAGCATCAAAGTAGTCCAGTACGCGCTGCGGATCACGCAGTACTCTTCAAACAATTGGTTGATCGCGCAGCCCACCAACATGGGCTCCTCGCCTCTTTCATGGCCAAACCGTATACCGAACACGGTGGTTCAGGCCAACACGTTCACGTTAGCTTGTTAAATGAAAAAGGTGACAATGTATTTGATCAGCAAAATAGCGGTAACGATACCTTGCTGCATGCGGTAAATGGCTGCCTTGAACTCATGAGCGATTCGCAGCTTATGTTTGCACCGCATGCAAATTCTTACCGACGTCTTCAACCCGATAGCTTTGCACCTGCCAAATGCGACTGGGGATATGATCATCGTGGTGTCGCTATTCGTTTACCTGAAACACAGGGCAAAGCGGCTCGCTTAGAACACCGAGTTGCAGGTGCAGATGCAAACCCGTATTTGATTCTCAACACACTGCTAGGAAGCGTTCACTACGGCTTGGAACAAGCTCGAACCCCGGCCATGAAACCGCTACTACCTGGCGAACACTCTACGGGTACTCAACTGACCCATGATTGGATAACAGCCATTGATAATTTTGATCAGTCTGTCGCCATGCGTAATTTATTAGGAGATCGGTTTTGCGAGATGCTGGTTCGAATGAAACAGTACGAGGCAAACCGATTCAACCGACAAGTATCAAATATCGATTTAGCCACCTATCTCACTCGGGTGTAACCCGGTTTACGTTGCAATGAAATCATCGGAAAGAATAGACAACTACTACAACGCTAGTCGCAATGACTTTACTGAACACCCTGTTTTAGAAGGTGAAAAGAGAGTCGATGTGGTAATCGTTGGCGGCGGCTCCACTGGTGTATCCACGGCGGTCGAATTAGCT
>CALKLO010000018.1 GCA_937991945.1 uncultured Granulosicoccus sp. | reverse complement strand
TGTGCTTTTCAGCTTAGAACACTAGGATCTATAGGAGTTTCACAAGTAACCGTATCGCACGGCACATTAACGCGTGTCAGCGAGTAGCTGCACTTATCGTCATTAAACGAGTGTCAGCAAACAGTCCCTCAAGCACCATTTGTGTTTTAAAACTAGCGCTATCGGTGCGGTGTAACTGCAGCAACCGATCATAAAATCTGTACCACTGATCGTTAGTCATTCGCGCTTGCGTTTCGGATATCACCTCTGTAACCGCAGCTGTCGCTACACCCTGTACACCTTCACGTCGTTTTATTGCCATAAGACACCAGCGACAGAACGTAGCAAGGCACACTGAGGTGTCAAGATCGGACAGCGAATCACTTATACGGCCGACACTGCCTTTGTGTAGAAATAGATCTCGCCACGCTGCAAGCAGTTTCTCTTCAGCCGCTAAACTCTCAGGACTTGCATTATCGACTGCTAAGTACGGCCCACCACCTGCTCCAGCAAGTGCTGCGACAGGGTCATCCACTTGACCCTCTAACCAGGCAATAGCTGCTGCTTGATTCGTCATCTTCAGTGTAACTTTCTGACAACGACTACGAATTGTGGCAGGCAATGCGCCCGCGCGCGTTGCACTCAGAATAAGAATGGCTTGCTCGCCCGGCTCTTCTAAGGTTTTTAGTAGAGAGTTAGCCGCATTACGATTAAGCCTGTCCGCTTGCTCTATGAGAGCAATTCGATGACTGGCTTGACTCGCCGTTAACTGCAACCAGTCGACCAATGCGCGCACCGAATCAACCTTGATAACAGAGCTAGCACCTTCAGGCATTAACTTTTGATAGTCCGGATGCGAGTCAGCTAACAACTGTCGACAAGACTCGCACTCACCGCAAGCATGACATCCTTGGCGATTGCGACATAACAACGCTTCAACCACACTTTGTGCAAAATCTCGTTTGCCAATACCTTCTACTCCTGAAAGCAAAATGGCATGAGGCATACGCCCGCCCGTCGATCGAGCCAATAAAGCCGTAGCGTCATCGACTAACCAAGGAGGACAGGGTGTCAGTTTATCCAAGACAACTACGCCGTCTTCAACAGCGGCATCAAAGCAGCCTTCACTGATAGCTGAACCGACTCCAATGAGCCTGATGCATCTATGACACTGACTCTATTAGGTGCCTCTAGCGCTCGTTGCAGATAGGCTGCTCTAGCACGTTCAAAAAATGCCAATGTTTCCTTCTCTATACGATCAGGCTGGCCGCGGGCACTCATGCGTGCAAGCCCCGCTTCTACCGGCATGTCTAGCAGTAAGGTCAAGTCTGGTTCAATGGTGACACCCATCATAGTGTGTAGATCGACAATCCGATTGATACCCAGCTCACGTCCTGCACCTTGGTAGGCAATACTGGCATCGAGAAAACGGTCGCACAGTACCCATTGCCCTAGGCTTAAAGCCGGTTCAATAACATTGGCCACATGCTCAACACGCGATGCGGTCATCAATAAGAGTTCAGTTTCGTCTTGCATGTTTCCTGCGGAATGCAAAACGAGATCTCGAAGAGTTTCTCCCAGTGGTGTGCCACCGGGTTCGCGAGTGCCAACAAAATCGATGTTGTGCTGCGCAAGTAGTTTTTCAACGAACGCTCTGTTGGTGGTTTTGCCCACACCTTCAAGACCTTCTAAGGTGATGAACTTGCCGCGCTCTGAGTTGGCAGAACTCATTATCGTTTTAATTGATATTTTCTAACAGCCGCGTTGTGTTGTTCCAACGTTTCTGAAAATTGATGGGAGCCATCACCACGAGCGACAAAATACAGCGCTTTCGTTTCTAACGGATGCAACACAGCATGAATGGCTTCTCGCCCAACCATAGAAATAGGTGTTGGTGGAAGTCCCGCTCGCGTGTAAGTGTTGTACGGCGTATCGGTTGTTAAGTCTGAGCGCCTGATGTTCCCATCATAACTATCCCCCATACCGTAGATGACAGTAGGGTCGGTTTGCAGCCGCATTTTTTTTAGTAGACGTGCATGAAAAACCCCTGCAATTAAAGGTCGTTCCGATGCCACCGCTGTTTCTTTTTCAACGATGGATGCCAGTATTAAAGCCTCGTAGGGCGTCTTAATAGGTAGGTCTTCAGCACGTGCATCCCATTCTTCTTGTAATACTTTGTCGAGCATTTTTTTCGCTCTACGCAAGTATTCGACATCAGTTGTGCCCTTAGGAAAGGCATAGGTATCTGAAAAGAATTGCCCCTCAGGATAAATTCCAGTTTCACCTAATGCGCTCATCAGTGCATCAGCGGACTGCAATGTCTGATCATCTAAAGTGTGTTTTAAATCAGCGGAGCTGGCAACGCGCGCCATGGCTTGTTTCCAGTTAGACCCTTCAATGATGGCCAAGGAATACTGAATTGTTTGGCCTTTTACCAACGTATCAAACAACGCTGGAACCGTTAGAGGGGGTTGTAAGTTGAACTCTCCCGATTTAATGCCGCCTGCTTTGTTACTCAGACGAGCGTACACATCAAACCAGTGCCGTTTCTGGATGATGCCCTGTTGTTCAAGTTGGTCAGCAACACGCTTAGCAGACCACCCAGGTTCAACGGTAAATTGCTGGCCTTCGGCCGATAAGGCAATAGGTTGATCTAGGTAGCGCTGATAATCCGACCAACCAAACCAGCCCGCACCTGCCGCGGCAACCATCAAGAACAACAGAAACCGAATCACACGCCGTCTTTCGCAAAAATCAGTGTGCCGTTAGTGCCGCCAAATCCGAAAGAATTGGACATCGTCACTTTTAAATCCGCTTTACGGCTTTTGTTCGCCACGTAATCAAGATCACAGCCGTCGCCAGGATTGTCTAGGTTGATTGTTGGCGGCGCTACGCCATCTCTTAATGCAAGGACAGAGAATACGGCTTCGATTCCGCCGGCTGCACCTAAAAGGTGTCCCGTCATGCTTTTCGTTGAGCTGACCAGCACAGATTGGCTGTGACTACCCATGGCCGTCTTGATGGCATCTGTCTCAGCAACATCGCCAGCAGGCGTTGACGTACCGTGAGCATTGATGTAATCCACATCGGAGGCGTCAAGCCGAGCGTTTTTGAGTGCAGCACGCATGCAACGAGCAGCACCTTCACCATTTTCTGAGGGCAGCGTCATGTGAGATGCATCGCCACTCATGCCATAGCCAACTACTTCGCCGTAAATTTTAGCGCCTCGTGCTTTAGCGTGTTCCATTTCTTCAAGCACCATAACGCCTGCGCCATCACCAAGAACAAACCCATCACGGTCCTTGTCCCAAGGGCGACTTGCCGCTGTTGGGTCATCGTTTCGCGTTGATAGTGCGCGTGCCGCTCCAAAGCCAGCTAAACCTAGCGGGCATGTCGCCATTTCAGCGCCACCAGCAATCATGACATCTGCGTCGCCGTATTCGATAAAACGCGCCGCATCACCAATGTTGTGGGTCCCTGTCGTACAGGCAGTAACCGTGCACACATTAGGGCCTTTGTAGCCGTATTTAATTGAGAGGTTGCCACTGATCATGTTGATAATGGTCGAGGGCACGAAAAACGGGGATACTTTGCGCGGACCACCGTCTAGCAGTGCTTTATGCTGAGCTTCAATATTGGGCAAACCACCAATACCGGAGCCTATGGAGACGCCAACGCGCTCTAGATCCATTCCGTTCTCAGCAGCAGCTTCAAGCCCTGCATCGCGGATGGCTTGCATGCCAGCAGCAATGCCGAAATGGATGAACGTATCCATTTTGCGCGCTTCTTTGGTGGTGAAATACTCAGAGACATCGAAGTTTTTAACCGACGCACTGAATTTCGTACCAAATTTAGCGGTGTCAAAGCTATCGATACTGGTTACACCGGACACACCGGCCAGAATATTCTTCCAGCTGTCGTCGACGTTCCCGCCTACCGGGGTCACCAGACCCAAGCCAGTAATTGCTACTCGTCTACGTGTCAAACCCGTCAAGCTCCGTTAATGACAGGCCTTGCCAGTGGCAAGGCGATAACAAAAAAAGCCGCAACACGCACAAACACCCCTCTGCATTAGAGAGATATCGACACGTTGCGGCCCCTTACCGTACTTCCAATCGGTATGCATGATCAAGCGTATGAGTAATTATCTACGCTTTAATCAAATTGTGCCGCATACAGACATGGCAACGGGATCAAGCTTGGTCAATATGCGCTTTAACGTAATCGACTGCTTGGGTTACCGTTGTGATTTTTTCGGCCTCTTCATCGGGAATTTCGCATTCGAATTCCTCCTCCAATGCCATCACTAACTCTACGGTATCGAGAGAATCTGCGCCTAGATCTTCGACAAATGAAGCTGTGGCCGTGACTTCTTCTTCTTTTACGCCAAGCTGTTCTACGACAATCTTCTTGACGCGTTCGTCAATACTGCTCATTGTGGGGTAAACCTCTGATAAAGAAATGTGCGGCGTAAGCCGTGCCGCCATTGTAGTGAGTTCCGACAGAACGTGCCAACTCTTCCGCAAATTCTTTGATCAAAATTTGGGGGTTGTTGGTTGTAAAAACAACTGAATGACGTATTCAGGTACGAATTTTAACTGTTAAGCAAAAACTGAGATCATCCAGAACTGCATTCTAAACCTTCAGAGTCGTTACTCGGCGAAAAAATTCGCCGCCGTAACAATTCATTAGGTCATCACCATACCGCCATTGACGCTAATTGTCTGGCCAGTGATGTACGCAGCCCCTGGAGA
The DNA here is from genome assembly GCA_937991945.1 of uncultured Granulosicoccus sp. GTDB lineage: Bacteria > Pseudomonadota > Gammaproteobacteria > Granulosicoccales > Granulosicoccaceae > Granulosicoccus. The sequence goes on along the minus strand of CALKLO010000018.1, from coordinate 31,183 downwards.
GGCCAAGAATAGACACGTTTGGGCGATATCATCGGGTGTACCTAGACGACCCAGCGCAATTTCGCCTTTCAGCTTCTCTTTTTGCTCATCTGGCAGTGAGTCAGTCATATCCGATTCAATAAAACCTGGCGCAACGGCATTAATCGTTATGGATCGTGAGCCAAGCTCTCTAGCCAGTGATTTAGTCAAACCTAAGACTCCTGCTTTAGCAGCAGCATAATTCACCTGACCTGCATTGCCGGTTATACCCACAACAGAACTAATGTTAATGATGCGACCTCCACGGGCTTTCACCATGGGCTTGATAACCAAACGACACAAACGATAGACGCTAGTCAGGTTGGTAGAGATGACGTCATCCCACTCTTCATCTTTCATGCGCATGAACAGATTGTCGCGGGTGATACCAGCGTTATTAATCAAGATAGAAATTGGGCCAAAGTCAGTCGATATTTTGGCAATGACTGCCGCTGTTTCTTCTGCATCCGTTACGTTTAGCTTCATGCCCACGCCTTTGACACCTGCAGCGTTGAATCTTTCAGAGATCGCCGCAGCACCCGCATCGGAGGTTGCCGTTCCAATGACAGTGGCACCATTTGCGCCCATGACATCGCTGATTGCAGCGCCTATGCCTCGGCTGGCACCGGTTACGAGTACGACTTGAGTGTCGAGCATCGAATTATCCACAGTTAAATTCCAGATTAGTTAGTAAATATAACAGGACAGAGTGATTGCATCCCCATACCATCAGGCTGGCTAGCTTCACAGGCATCCCAAGACGCACTATAAGTGCGATTTAACGATTACCCTGCTGCTGGCGCCTGAAGTGCTTCTAAGGCTGCCGCTAGCGTTTCTGGCGAATCTACAGGCATCGTTGGCAAACTACGGTCAATACGCTTGCTCAAACCCGTAAGAACCTTGCCAGGACCTGCTTCTAAAATTGTTGTCACTGCATGGTCATCGCGAAGAGCTTCAACGGTGCGTGTCCAATACACTGGGTTGTAGACGTGCGCTTTTAGGTGCTCTAACTGAGAGGGTAAATCTGCGGCAGCTTTTGCCGTGGCGTTTTGCACCAAGGGACGAGATGGTTCTGACCATTCGATACTATCGATAGTGTCGGCAAGCTCTACACCCGCTGGCTTCATTAACGACGAATGATTAGGCACGCTAACCGCCAGCATTAGCGCTTTTCGACAGCCTAGCTCACGAGCTTTTTCAATGCTTTTTTCTAGTGCATCGATATGCCCCGAGATGGCAACTTGACCGGGTGCGTTGAAATTGACCGCTTCTGAGACACGCTCACCCGTGATCGATTCACACAGATCAACAACCGCCTGGTCATCCATTCCAATGAGTGCTGCCATACCGCCCTCACCTTCGGCGACAGCAGCAGCCATGAGTTCGGCGCGACGTTTGACCAGCTGTATACCATCCGCGAAGGACAGCATCTCGGCCGCAACCATTGCTGCAAATTCACCCAAGCTATGTCCGGCAAATGCACTTGGCATCGGCACACCGGCACTTTGCATCACACGCCACACAGCGACGCCAGATGTAAACATCAGAGGCTGAGTCACTCGTGTATCTGCCAGTGCTTCCTTGGTACCTGTTTGAGACAATGCCCAAAGATCTTGTCCAAGCGCCTCGGAGGCTTCAGCAAACGTGGCCTGCACAACATCATGCTCTGTCGCAAGCGCAGCTAGCATGCCAACACTTTGCGATCCTTGGCCTGGAAAAACGATTGCAATCGTCAAATGAATCTCCTTGTAACGTTGTTGCTTAGTATAAAGCCTAGGAAGGCTTTAAGCGTTTGTTTAGTCTAGACCGAGCACGTTGCGCATATCGTAGATACCCGCCGGCTGAGTCGATAGCCATACCGCGGCACGAATAGCTCCACGAGCAAACGTCATGCGATCGGTCGCTTTGTGGGTAATCTCAATACGCTCACCGTTACCCGCAAACAAAACGGTGTGATCGCCAATGATATCGCCAGCGCGAATGGTTTCAAAACCGATGGTTTTCGTCTCTCGTTCGCCGGTTATGCCTTGCCGCCCATAGATGGCACACGTGGCTAAATCACGCCCTAAGGCGTCGGCGACTACCTCACCCATTTTGATAGCTGTGCCAGAAGGTGCATCAACTTTGTGCCGGTGGTGAGCTTCGATGATTTCAACATCGTAGTCATCGCCCAATGCGCGAGCAGCCTTTGCTAGTAAGTCCAACGTCACGGTGACGCCGACACTGTAGTTGGGCGCAAACATAATCGGCATGCGCCGAGCGTAGCTGTGTAATTGCTCTAATTGTTCAGGGTCAAAACCTGTCGTACCGATAACCACAGCTGTGTTGGTATCGACGGCTGCTTCAAGTACCGCCAGAGACACTTTGGGGGCCGTAAAATCAACGATAACTTGACTGCTTTTTACAATATTGGAAAGATTGTCTTCTACAACAACCCCTGTGCTATTGCCGCCTGACAGCACGCTTGCATCAACACCAATTGACGCCTGACCGGGCGCATCAGAAGCTCCACTGAGTGTCGCATCGGGGCGCTCGGAGATAGCACCGAGTAGCTGACGCCCCATGCGCCCAGCGGCCCCATTTACTGCAAGTTTAATTGGCATGCCCACTCAAAATGATCTCTTGTTACAAACGGGTAGTTAACTGTCGAATCGCGCGAGAATATCACAGCCAACCATTTGACTCAGGTTATCCCCTCTACACACACGCACGCTTAACTATACTGGCCGCTCTTCTAGTAACTTGAAGCCGGGCGTTTAAAGGCTACGCCTCTGGAGCACCAATCAATTCAATGAGGTCGTCTTCAGTTAAAACAGATACGCCTAAATCTTGCGCTTTGGTGACCTTAGAGCCTGGGGAGTCTCCAGCAAAAACGGCCGTTGTTTTTTTGGATACGCTACCGCTGACTTTAGCGCCAAGCTTTAATAATTTTGCTTTAGCCTGATCACGCGAATAGGTTGTTAGGGTGCCGGTAAGCACGTAGGTATTGCCCTCTAACGCTGTGCCGAGCTCTACAGTTTCAGTAACGGGGAACTCAATACCTTTGGCTAAGAGTCGGTTAACAATATCAAGGTTATCGGCGTTAGTAAAAAATGCCATAACACTTGCAGCAGCTTTTGGACCTATATCATTGATGCTAGTCAGCGCTTCTTCTTCGGCTTGTTGCAATGCCTCAATGGAGCCAAACTTATGAGCCAACAATGCAGCACCCGACTCTCCGACATCTCGGATGCCCAAGGCAAATACAAATTTTGCCAATGTCGTTTGCCGTGATTTAGCGATAGCGTTGACCAGATTAGTGGCCGACTTTTCACCCATGCGTGGCAGGCTTTGCAATTGCTCAGCGTCAAGATCGTATAAATCAGCAATAGATTTAATAAGGCCTTCATCGGCTAATTGCTCCACTAGCTTGTCACCTAAGCCGTCGATATCCATAGCGCGGCGAGACGCGAAATGCTTTATCCCTTCGCGGCGCTGAGCTGCGCACAGTAACCCACCAGAGCAGCGTGCTTTAACTTCCGTATCGCTATCCAACACGATGGAATCACATACAGGACACGTTGCAGGCAGCTCAATAGGCGTAGCAGTACTGGGACGTTTTTCCAAAACGACACGGGCAACTTCGGGAATGACATCCCCTGCTCGCCGAACCACTACGGTGTCACCTATTCGGACGTCCTTGCGCGCTATTTCATCCATGTTGTGTAAGGTCGCATTACTCACCGTCACACCGCCCACAAAGACAGGTTTTAGACGAGCCACCGGAGTTAATGCACCAGTGCGCCCTACTTGAAACTCAACAGCTTCGAGTAGCGTGAGCATTTCCTCAGCTGGGAATTTTTGCGCAACAGCCCAACGCGGAGCTCTAGACACAAAACCTAATTCGCGCTGCTCAGCGATGGAGTCTACTTTGAACACGACACCGTCTATGTCGTAGCCTAAATCACTGCGGCGCTGACCCATCGTGGAATGAAACTCAAAGCATTCATCGATGCCGTGACACGGTGTTATTTCAGCGTTTATTGGAAAACCTAATTCTTTTAAAAGCACCAATGCACCTGATTGCGTATCAGGCAAATCAACACCGACCGTTTCGCCCAAACCGTACAGGTTAATAGACAGTTGGCGTTCCGCCGTTTTACGCGAATCGAGCTGTCGTAAACTGCCCGCTGCCGCATTGCGCGGATTAACAAATGGCGGCTTATCAGCGGCAATCATGGTTTGATTCAGTGCATCGAAAGCTGCGTGGGTCATGAACACCTCACCCCGCGCTTCCAAAACAGCCGGCGGATTGTCACCGCGCAGCCTGAGTGGGATCATCTCAATGGTGCGTAGATTTTCGGTGACGTTTTCGCCGCGTTGGCCGTCCCCACGCGTCGCCCCTTGCACAAATTTGCCATGTTCGTAGCGCAAACTTATGGCAAGACCATCGAGTTTTGGTTCGGCAAAATAGTTTACCTGTTGAGTATCATCACGCTCTAAGCGCTCACGGACTCGTCTGTCAAAATCGTTGAGTTCTTCGCGGGAAAAAGCATTGCCTAGAGACAACATAGGGACCGCGTGCTCGACCGTTTCAAAACCATCCAACGGAGGCGCGCCAACGCGCAACGTTGGCGAATCGTCTGATACTAAATCAGGATGTGCCTCTTCTAACGATTGCAGCTCACGAAATAGACCGTCGTACTCAGCATCTGAGATGCTTGGCTTATCGAGCACATGATAGTGATATGAGTGCTCATGTAACGCTTGACTGAGCTGCGCAATTCTTGCTTCCGGACTATTCACATCAGGACGGCAGGCTTCCGAAGTACTTCTGTCGGTGCATGTACTCGTAGATGCCTTCGCGCATGTGCTGCACTGTTTGTTTAGTCAATGTGCTTCTGTGAGCATCTAGCACGGTAGCGCCCAACTCATTGCCCATTTCAAATGCTTCGCTAACCAATACTTCGAAGGCTACATCAGCAGGCACAGGCCCTGGCAGTTGAAGAATCAACGTGATACCTGGAGTCTCAAAGCTCTCCAAATTATTGACATCGAAAAATCCAGGCTCAACCATTTTGGCGATTGAAAAAACCGTCTCGCCGTTATGCATTGAGTGAAAGATGTTCATCTCACCATAGTGATATCCACGGCGTTCGAATATGTCTAGCAGATGCTCACCAGGCAAGACGCCATTAGGACCTGCAACGACATGCAAGGTGATAATTTTGGTTGCATGTGCCGGATCAGCTGGTGAATCTTCGTGTAAATCAGCAGGCTCTGACTCTTCAACTCGCTGACGTCTTTTCGGTGACAGGCGATCGCTGAATGCTTCAAATTTTTGCGCAAGACTCGTCAAACCACGCGGACGGGTTTCTAGGTCCTCGAACTCGTAGTCCGCTGTTTGATCGTGAGGGGCTGCGCTGACACCGGGCCGGACGAAGTCTTCAGGGTCGACTTCATCAAAACCATTGAATTGATCACCGATAGGCTGATCGCCCATTAACGGATCAATATCACTATTAGGGTTTGCATTGGAGCGAGGAAGCGAATCGCCTTCACGGTTAAGTGAGCGACTATCGCGGCTAGGCTGCTGCTTGGGTCTGCCGGAAAAATACAACAGCACAAGGATTGCAACACCTGCAAATATCAGGATCCAGCGTAAATTTTCCAAGTGCGATTCCTCCGGAATTCTTGTTTTAATAAAACTTCAATGACCAACGAATACGACGATGAGAGGCACTACACGCCCGTCATTTCTACCGCTTCTTGCACATCAACTGCCACCAGACGCGACACGCCAGGCTCGTTCATTGTGACGCCCATTAATTGCTGCGCCATTTCCATGGTGACTTTATTGTGCGTAATAAAGATAAATTGTACACGCTCTGACATTTCCTTGACCAGCGCACAGAACCTACCCACATTAGCATCATCTAATGGAGCGTCCACTTCATCAAGCATACAGAATGGTGAAGGGTTCAGCTCAAAGAAAGCAAATACCAGTGCAACGGCTGTCAGTGCTTTTTCACCACCAGAGAGTAGCTGAATGTTACTCACCCGCTTACCCGGAGGCTGTGCATTAACGCTAACACCGGTACTGAGTAAATCGTCGCCCGTCATTTGCAATGAACCACTGCCACCACCAAACAAGCGCGGGAAGAATTCCTCGACCTTGGCATTAACTTTATCAAACGTATCTTTAAATCGTGATCGGGTTTCACGATCAATTTTCGCGATAGCACGCTCCAATGTGTCCAAGGCCTCGGTCACATCGAGGTGCTGTTCGTCCAGATAATTTTTACGCTGTGATTGCTCAGCCAGTTCATCGATTGCCGCTAAATTGATAGGCCCTAAGCGCTGGATTTGTCGCTCAATTTTTTCTAACTCAGCAGCCCACGTGTCTACGTCTGGCAGGCTTTCCAGCACAGATAACCCTTCGAGGATTTCTGCCACCTTGAAGTCGTGCTCTGCAAGCTGTTCGTCCAGGGTCTTGAGCCTGACAAGTACTTCTTGCGATGCCATGCGCTGGTTTTGTAATTTGTCTCGGACCGACTGCGACCGGACATCGTGACGTTGACGGGCTTGCTCGTGCTCACGCAAACGGTTTTCGATGCTGTCGAGTTGTTCACGCGCTGTCCGTAATGCGCTATCGCTGTTGAGCTTGGCTTCTAGGTGCTGTTGTAAACCAGCTTCCAGAGCTACCAGTGGATCTTCATCTTCGGTAGCCAATATGGCATTTAGACGCGTGCGACGTTCTCCGAGCTGCGTAATTCTAGCTTGCATGCGCATGAGGTTCTGCTCAGTTGCCACCTTGGCACTGCGCATCGATTCAACCCGTATAGCTAGCTCTTGCCCTGCGTCTCTATCTGCGTCTCGCTGATTCTTTGCTGACTGCAAGCTGGCGCGCATTGTCTCTTGCTCTGACGCCATTTGAGAGCGTTCGGCTTCAAAGGCTTCTAACTGCTCAACGGCTTCTAGCTTTCGTTCGAGTGCATCTTCACGCTGATGTGATTCTTGCTCACGCTCTTGTTCTAGCTCGGATAGTTGCTCATCCAGGGCGCGTAAACGACGCTCGCCCTGCTCTAACGATTGCCTATCGCCCGCTAAAGAAGAACTCAATTGTGAGTAATTGCGCACAGCATCGTTGTAAGCGTGCAGCTGCGTTTCGCGTCGCATCTCAAGCTCATCGTGTTGCTGAGTCAGCTCTTCGAGTTGGTCGGTTAGTGTTTGAGACTGCGAATCCAGCGAGGCCATCTGATCTTTCAGATCAACAATTTCAGCTTCACGTTTTAACACGCTGTCTTGGGAGTCAGCACGCGCCACGCGTAACCAAGCCTTGCCTAGCCACAGACCATCTCGGGTGACAACAGACTCGCCATCTTTCAATTGCTCGCGAAGACGCAAAGCCTCCTGAACATTGTCAGCGATATGAATACCAGCCAGCATTTCAACGAGCGGCAATTCGCCACGAACCTTACTTGCCAGTGAATCAGGGGCTGCCGCTTGTTGGCTAGCCTGGCCTTTCACCAAGGTAAGTTGGGCTGCAGGCATGTCACTTAAGCAACGCTCAATAACGGCATCCGAGCTGACACAAACCGCCTCTAGGTGCGGCCCAAGTACGAGCTCTACAGCGGCTTCCCAACCTGGCTCTGCAGTAATAGACTGCGCCAAACGAGGGTTATCGTCTAATTCGTTTAAGTGCAGCCAGCTATCAGCGGCACTACTGTCAGGTTCTAATGCCGCTTGTTGCAACGCTTCCAAGGAGGCAAGCCGGCCTAAGCCTGATTGCGCTCTCGATCGAGCTTGATCGAGCTCTTCTGAACGTTGGCGAATAGACTCTTTTTGCAGCTGCTGTTTTTCACTGGCAGCCTGCAAAGAGGCCTGCAAACGCTCTTCATCTTCTTGAGCGGCTAGCTCTTCGGCGATAGTCTCTTCAATTTTTTCACGCAACGGCTCTAAATCGAGAGACTGCTTTTCTTCAGTCAGACGATTTCGGCGCGAATCAGCATTCGACATGCTGCGCTCGAACTGTTCAATTCTGGATTTTTCAACCTGAGCGATTTGCGTCGCTTCAGAATAACGACGGTTGAACGCATCATTACGAGACTGCCATTCTTGTAATTCTGACTCCACCCTGACCAAAAGTTCTGCTGAATGCTTCTGGCTGTCTTTAAGAACATCGAATGCGGGCTGATCTGTATTCAAAGACAGGGTTATGTCTGCGATTCGCGCCGTATCGTCACGCAAGTGAGCTTGCGACTCTTCTAACGATTTATCTAATTCTGCTAATTCTTGACTCTGAGAGTGTCGTGTCTCTTTAGTGTGCTCAATGGTTTGTTCGATACGCGCTACTTCTCCACCCACACGATAAAACTCAGCCTGAATTTCAGCAAAGCTATCTGAGGCTTCTGTTTGCTGCTCACGAGCCATCTCAATAGCGCTTTCTGCTGATCGAAGCTCAGTAACGACGCCCTCTAGCTCGGTCTCCAGCTCGCTGGTTTTTAGTCCTTGCTCATCACGGGCCGTCTCAAAATCGCGACGCCGCAGCACCAACAACTCACCGCGCTTCTGTCGCTCTTCTTCTTTGAGTCTTTGGTAGCGCTCAGCGGTACTTGCTTGTCGTTTTAAGTGTGCGAGCTGCTTGTCGACCTCTTCGCGCAAATCGTCTAGGCGATCAAGGTTTTCGCGGGTGTGTCGAATTCGAGTTTCAGTCTCTTTTCGACGCTCTTTATACTTAGAGATGCCAGCGGCCTCTTCCAGGTAGACGCGTAAGTCCTCAGGCTTCGCTTCGATGAGCTTGGAAATCATTCCCTGCTCGATAATGGCGTAACTACGCGGCCCTAGACCCGTACCTAGAAAAATATCGCGTATATCTCGCCGTCTGCAGCGTGCATTATTGAGGGAGTATTTAGATTGACCGTCGCGGGTTACTTCTCGGCGAATGGAAATTTCCGCGTATTGCGCGTACTCACCACCCAAAGACCCGTCAGCGTTATCAAACACAAGCTCTACAGAGGCTTTACCTACGGGCTTTCTGGTGCTGGAACCGACGAAAATAACGTCTTCCATTGACTCACCACGCAAATGCTTTGCGGATGATTCGCCCATGACCCAACGAACCGCGTCAATCGTATTCGATTTTCCGCAACCATTAGGCCCAACAATGCCCACCAAGGCACTTGGCATTTTTATTTCAGTCGGATCAACAAACGACTTGAATCCGGCAATCTTGATACGGCTCAGACGCATAGGGTATAGAAGGGCCGTTATTGAAGTAAGTGACACATGGAGGCATGCGTCTTCTGATACCCAGTATTGTACTTCGTTTTAACAAGCACACCAATGGTGTTGAACGGCTATCCTTGAGCTTATGAATAATCCTGGTTTCACGCAGTCCATGAAATACGTGCCAGTGGGCTGGCGACTATTGCGCACTCCTGGCTTGCGCCGCTTTGTCTGGATGCCATTACTGGTGAATTTGCTAGTGTTTGGTGTACTCGGATGGTGGATCAACAGCTTGGCTTTGGGCTGGGTTGGCTCTTGGTCTCTGTTTAATTCCTTAGGCGATTGGTGGATTATCAATGCCCTTAAGACAGTCCTGCAGTGGATTATTATTATTGCCCTGTTATTTTCAACGGCCTTTTTGTTCACCCTGCTCGCCAATCTCATTGCAGCGCCCTTTAACGGGCTGTTAGCAGAGCGCGTGGAGGCGCACTTGGTAGGCGATGTCACACAACCTGCCCCATCGCTTGTCGTGTTAATCAAAAGCGTGCCACGACTCATGCTCTCCGAGCTGTCAAAGCTCTTGTATCTGGCTCTGTGTTTACTGCCCTTACTTATTTTGCAGTTTATTCCGGTCATAAACCTCATAGCTCCCGCATTATTGTTCTTATTTGGCGCGTGGATGTTTACCCTCGAATACATGGATTACCCAATGGGCAACCATGGTGCGCTGTTCCGTGATGTCCGAAAACGTATGCGCCTTAATCGACGAGCGGCCTACGGGTTTGGCTGTGTGGTGTCCCTATTCAGTATCATTCCCATCGTTAATTTGTTCATCATGCCCGTTGCTGTTGCAGGTGCAACCGCCTTGTATGTTGATCACATTCGCGACGAGCATTTAGGGGAAATCGGCCATTCGGCTGGTGCAAGTAAAAGCGTTTAAACTCAACCTAAGCTATCTCCGGCTTGCACAGGCGTTAGCCGAAACGTTGTCCAACCATGCCAAGGGCGTACTTGCGATGAAAACACTGAATATTTCTGGCCGTCACGTGCCCTGGAGCTTGTGGGTAGCCATCTGCATTATTACGCTACTGCCAATCCATGCAAGCCAAGCTGCAGAGCCTTCCGCGTTTATTGAATCCTCTTCAGTACCGGGCGGCATTGCACGGGTCGCTCTGGATGCGCAGAAATTTCCCGTTAGCGCCGCAGCACCCTACGTTACGTGGAACGGTCGAGCCATAGCGACCATGCGGCAAGCAGACACCTACGTCGCATTAGTGGGTATTCCCTTATCCACCGCTGCGGGCAAGCACACACTCTCTCTTAGCACCACAAACGAAGCGGCTGAGACCGTCGACTTTACAGTTGATTCCAAACGCTATGAAGAGCAACGCCTCGTCATTAAAAACAAGCGCAAGGTAAATCCTGCCCCTATCGACATGGAGCGAATAAATCGGGAAAACAAAAGACTCAAAGAGGTGAAAAGCTACCGCGCTGATCGATTACTGACCGACCAATTTGACTGGCCATTAAAGGGAATCGTATCCAGCCCATTCGGCTTAAAGCGCTTTTATAACGACCAACCCAGACGCCCACATGGCGGCATTGATATCGCAGCGCCCGAAGGCACACCAATAATGGCACCTGCAGATGGCGTGGTTGTGGACACAGGCGAGTACTTTTTCAATGGCAACTCTGTGTTCATTGAACACGGCCTAGGTTTACAAACCTTTTACGCGCACATGAGTCGCATCGATGTAAAGGCCGGCGATAGAGTCACACGCGGACAAATCATTGGAGCAGTCGGTCAAACAGGTAGAGTCACTGGACCACACTTGCATTGGTCAGTCGGTTTGAACGCGACTTGGGTTAATCCTTTATTGGTGCTTCCCACTGACATGCCACCACCAGCAGATCCTTAAAGACAAACACTTTACCGAGCGCTCACTCTCGAGCGCTCGGTAAAGCCTCACTTCATTCTTTGTCTTTGCGGCGACGTTCTATTTTGCGTTTTTTCTGTTCAGCCTTATCCAACACAGGCTTAACACGCTTGACTTCCGAATATGGGTTGTCGTCTTGGCGAAACTCAATACGAAGCGGCGTACCGAATAACTTCAACGCTTTAGTAAAGTGGTTCATCAAGTATCGCTGGTAGCTTTGCGGCACTTTGAGCGCCTGCTTACCGTGAATTATAATGATGGGTGGATTTTGACCGCCTTGGTGCGCGTACCGAAGCTTGATACGACGACCGTTAACCATGGGTGGCTGGTGCTGTGCAATGACCACTTCCAACATACGCGTTAGCTGCGGTGTCGATAAATCAGTAAACGCAGAGGCGTAAGCTTTGTTTATTGATTTAAATAAGTCGCCTACTCCAGAACCATGCAAGGCACTAATGAAGTGTATGCGTGTGAACTTTAAAAATTCGACCCGTCGTTCCAATTCTTCTCGCATCGCATCGCGTTGGTCAGAATCCAGGCTGTCCCACTTGTTAACCGCTACGACTAAGGCTCGGCCTTTGTCGATGATATAGCTCAATAGCGATAGATCTTGCTCAGTTAAACCGTCTGAGGCATCGAGCAGCATGACGCACACGTTACTTTTATCGACCGCTTGCAGCGTCTTTATGATGCTGAAGATTTCAACTTTTTCGCTGACTTTACCGCGGCGTCGAACACCGGCAGTATCGATTAATGTGTATTCCTGACCCGCTCGTTCAAACGGTACCGATACAGAGTCACGAGTCGTTCCTGGTTGATCGTAAGCAATAACGCGATCTTCACCAATCAGACGGTTAATTAATGTTGATTTACCCACGTTCGGGCGGCCAACAAACGTGATGCGTACTTCATCATTTTCACGAGGCTCGTAAGCCGGCTGGGTCGGATCAACCAGTGTGCCGTCTTTATTTTTTTTACGCTTGTTGCGCTTCTTACGTGATGCCTCAATGCGTTCGCTTTCTGGTATCTCAAAGAAATCACCCAGCTCATCAACGAGTTGGTGAATACCTCTATTGTGCGACGCCGCTATAGGCACCATGCCATCAAAGCCAAGCTGGTGGAATTCGAGCATCGCTTTGTCTTCACCGATACCATCGATTTTATTCACGCACAACACAACATGCTGAGCCTGACGCCTTAAGACATCGGCTATTTCTTCATCCACAGAAACAAGCCCTGCACGGCCATCCACAATGAAGACGACTAGGTCGGCTTCTCGGACAGCACTCAGGGTTTGATCGGCCATAGCCGCATCGAGTGAATCGGGTGCGCCACTTAAGCCGCCTGTATCTACTAATAGATACGGCCAACCACCGACTTTGCCGTCGCCATACTGACGATCACGGGTAAGACCCGGGAGGTCGGCGACTAGAGCATCTTGGGTGCGAGTCAGCTTATTAAACAGGGTGGACTTGCCGACGTTCGGCCGCCCCACCAGAGCGATGGTGGGTTTCATGGTTTATTCAACGCGCGAATCTATAAGCTCCGACGATTCCGTCGGTGGACTGAACAAACATCGCGTCTTCGGTAGATACTGGGCGTGCAGTGATAGCATCTTTGCTAAGACGAGCACGGCCTGTAAGTACACCGGTGTCGATGTCAATCACATGGATATAGCCTTCAGTATCGCCAACGACGATATCTCCAGCGGAGGTAAATGCAGGTGGACTCAGACGCCGACCCGGCATCTCGTCATTAGACCAAATAATTTGGCCCGTTTCTTTGTCTAAACGATGCACGCTGTCTTCATCATCAATGACCACAAGGCTGTCATCTATGACGCCAATTCCGGCGCCTGCGGATAGCGGTACTGACCAAACCGTTTGGCCACGGGCAGGTTCTAATCGAGCCGCCTTGCCTTGATAATTGGCTATGTAAATACCGTCGTCATCAACAACGATATCAGCGTCGATATCGACTAGACGTTCGACCTCAGAACGTCCTGAAGGGACACTGATTACAGATTCCCAAAAGACTTTGCCAGTATCAACATCGAGAGCCAACAAACGGCCATCGTCTAAACCCAACAACACGCCACTTTCTAGCACTAGCGGGCGGCTGTAACCATTTAATGTTAGCGCTGGAGGTGTATTGGAAACAGTCCAGAGAGCTTCACCGGTGGCTGGATCCAAACTCACGACTCGCCCATCGGTGCTGCGAACAATCAACGCACCAAAATCGGCTGAGGCAGGTACCAAAATTTCAGACGAACCTTTTGCGGTCCAAAGCAGCTCGCCGGAGTCTTCATCTAGGGCATGCAACACACCGTCTATATCACCGACATACAGCTGACCTGCATCGCCGCCAATTCCGCTAGTGAGGCGGACATCAAGCTCGTTAGTCCATTGGCGTATGCCAGTACTGACTGACAAGCTGGTTACCTTGCCACGACGGTTTGCAAGAATTAGCTGCTCGCCAGATATTTTAGGCTCAAAGCGACCTCTACCGGCCTCCCCGACATTGGCACGCCACAAACGTAGCGGGCTGATTTCAGAACTAGTCGCTTTCAATTCGGCTGGCGGAACTAGCGGCGGATCGTTAGCACAGCCAACGATTAACGCTGCACACAAAAGTGCCGCAGGTATGCGCCAGTTGGCCAGTGAAGAGAACACCTTAGCTAGAACTCGCAGGTGTAGCTAGCTCATTAAGTTTCATGGTCAAACCTTCTCGGTTGGTGATGTACTCGCTATCTTGAGCACTTTCGTAAGCGCTTCGAGCGGCATCAACATCACCATTTTGTAGGAGTAAATCACCACGAGCTTCTTCTACCAAACCGGTAAATACTTCTGGGAAACTGGCAGGCAACGTGGATAACCCAGCTGCTGCATCGCCCAGCGCGCCTTGAACTCGTGCCAGCCTTACTTTGGCAATGAGTTGAATGTCGTCTTGAGGTGCGTTGTCAGCAACCCATTTGAGTCTATCGGCGGCGCCTTGCAAGTTATCGTTCTCAACATCTGATCTTGCTGCTGCAAAATTGGCGTAGCTGCTATACAGACTGTCAGCTTGATCGTCCTGAAGCTCATCCGCAAGCTTTGCAGCCGTTGCGTTGTCGTTAGCGTTGATCGCTTCAAGGGTACGACTGAAGGAGTCGCTGGCTGCGACAACCTGAGCTTCTTTGTGGCTCTGCCAGAAAGTCCAGCTGCCGATAACCGCCGCACCAATCACCACACCGGTAATTACCGCACGACCATTTTCGTTCCACCACGCCTTCAGCGCTTCAACTTGTTGTTCTTCTGTTTCGTATTCCACTTATTTTCTCCGCGCCCCAAGGCACTAGTCCGACGCCAGTTTAGACAACTGACGCACAGTACGGTGATTCTTTATTCGTTTAGATGACTTTGAAGCGCATCAGCAAGCTCTTCACGAGCCAGTGTTTGTTGCTCTCCAGCTCCCAATAGAGGCTTGAGAGTGACTACCCCTTTGGCAAGTTCGTCACCACCGATAATAGCCGCAAACGCAGCCCCACTCTTATCTGCTTTGCGGAACTGGCTTTTCATGCTGCCACCGCCTGTATTGTGCAATACACCCGCTGCCGGTAATTGTTCACGAAGGTACTCAGCTAAGGCTAGAGAATCTGCGACAGATACTTCATCTGTACCGATGACAAAAATATCAGGCGGTGAAGCTGCAGCCGTTTTTCCTAATTTTTCCATAAGAGCAATGACACGCTCCATACCAAAAGCCCAACCCACACCCGGCATATTCTTAGCACCCAGTTGCGTAAGCAAACCATCGTACCGTCCACCCGCACAAACAGCGGATTGCGAACCAAGCTGTGTAGTGGTCCATTCGAACACTGTGTGGCTGTAATAATCCAAACCACGGACAAGCCGAGGATTGATAGTGGCTTTAATGCCGCTGGCCTCAAGCAATTGACATAGCTGCTCGAAATGCGCTACTGATTCTTCACTGAGGCTGTCTTTAAGAGCCGGCGCTGCATTAATCATGTCCTGCATTACAGGATTTTTACTGTCTAGAATTCTGAGCGGATTGCGCTCTAAGCGTCGCAGGCTGTCCTCGTCCAGTAACTCTTTATGCTGCTCGAAATACGCGACTAACTTTTCGCGATAACGGGCTCTGTCATCGGTATCGCCCAGCGTGTTTATTTCCAACGTTAGCGCATCGAGGATGTCGAGCTCTCGCCACAGGCGAGCGCTGAGTAAAATAAGCTCAGCTTCTACAGCAGGACCTGCAAGTCCGTAGACTTCCGCACCGACTTGGAAGAACTGTCGTTGCCTGCCTAACTGTGGGCGCTCATAGCGAAACATAGGGCCCGTGTACCAAATTCGATTAACGCTACCCGGCTGCAACATGCCATTTTCAATGGCCGCTCGAACGCACCCTGCTGTATTTTCTGGGCGCAATGACATCGACTCGCCTTTGCGATCGGAGAAGGTGTACATCTCCTTTTCGACAATGTCGGTCGCCTCGCCTATTGAGCGATGGAACAAGCTGGTGCGCTCAATGAGCGGCGTTCGCATCTCACCATACCCATAAGCACGCATTGCATGACCCACAGCAGCTTCCAGCCGTTGCCATGGGGCGATGGTGGCCGGCAATAAATCCGGCATACCTCGCAGTCGCGTGAATTGAGTTTTCATGAGTTAGGTACGATGTAAATCTATTGAGATTGAGTTAGGTAATCACCGGCTTCGCGAGATGCTGGAAATTTATCGAGCAACTGACCCCCGTAGCTTTCGGCGCCTGCGATATCGCCAGCGTCGCGCTTGATTTTATATCCTAACCATAGGCCTTCTGATGATTCTTGGCCATAAACCTTGTAACGATCGAAATAAGCTTCAGAAACAGTCAGCCGCTTGAGCCGATACATGAGGTCTGCCATATGTAAGTAGGCATTACCGAATTTCGTATTAACGCGCAGCGCCTCTCGAAGATATTTTTCGGCATCATCCAGGCGGTTTGCATCGAGCATGCAAAGACCTGCGTTGTCGAGTGCAAACTCAGGTGTCTTGTAATAAGGGTTATCGGCAGCCAATTGGAACTGCTCCTCTGCTACCTCGTAGCGCCTAACACTGCACAGGTAAATGCCATAACTGTTGCGATGCTCTGCTTCCTCAGGCTCAAGCTTTAGAGCTCGCTTGAAGTGTTTGTCAGCGCTGTACAGTTTTTCGACCCGATGCTGCAGCTGAGCATAGGTAACGTGAGCCAGAGCATTGAAGTCATCTTGCTCCAAGGCTTTGGTTAGCTTTTCTTGTGCTTGATCAAGATCACCGCGTCGCAGGTACTGGGCACCTAGTTGCGCGTTGTACTGCGCCGCATTTTCGCTGTCTTTCTGGCTAAGATCGCCACTCATCGAACAGGCTTGCACAAAACCCACAACAAACAAAAGACTCACACACCGCCACACAGGCGCACGCGATCGAGTCTGAGGGGAACCACATGTATTCATCGAATCTGCTCTCCAAATCGCGGCTCGATAAATTTTATGTGCCGCTTGCTCCGGTCATCAATGTCACCCGCCAATTGACCGCAAGCAGCATCGATATCATCGCCACGAGTGGTCCGCTTTAGCGTAATTATGCCCGCATCGCTAAGGATCTTAGCAAAGCGTTCTACAGCGTTACGCGAAGAGCGACGATATCCGGATTGTGCAAACGGATTGAAGGGGATCAAATTGACCTTACAAGGGAACCCACGCAACAGCTCTGCCAATTCGTGCGCTTGTTCTGCCTGATCATTGACGCCTGAGAGCATGACGTATTCGAAAAGTACGTGTTTCTTGCGTTGAGAGACGGCTTCTTCGCCTTCCACGTAACGTCTGCAAGCTCCCATGAGCTCACTAATTGGGTATTTTTTATTTACTGGCACCAACTCATCACGCAGTTTATCGTTGGGCGCATGTAGCGATACGGCTAGCGAAATGTCGATATCGGCGGTGAGCTTATCCATGGCAGGAATAACCCCTGACGTGCTGACTGTTACTCGGCGCTTACTCATGCCGTAAGCCAGATCGTCCATCATGAGATTTAAGGACGGCACCAGTTGACGGTAATTCAACAGTGGCTCTCCCATACCCATCATGACAACATTGGTAATTCGCTGGTTAGCGGTTGCCGGCTCTTGGGCCAGCAGATTGGTCGCAAGCCATACCTGACCAATGATTTCTGATACCGACAGATTGCGGTTGAATCCTTGGCGACCTGTTGAGCAAAAAGAGCAATCAAGCGCACAACCTACTTGCGACGACACACAGAGGGTGCCTCGGTCACTTTCGGGGATGTAAACGGTCTCGATGCAATTGCCATCGTGCAATTCAAATAACCATTTGGCTGTGCCATCACGACTCAGCTGAGATTCCTGAACACTAGGCAGAACCGTAGTTGTGCAGTCGAGTAGCTTAGTTCGAGTGGCCTTGGACACATCAGTCATGGCGTTTACATCACGCACATTACGCTGATACAACCATTTCATGATTTGCTTAGCACGAAAGGGTTTCTCACCCTGCTCGACCAAGAAAGAGACAAGTGCGTCCCTATCTAGGTCGAACAGGTTGATCGCTGATGTCGTAGACACGGCTGCGATTAAACGTTGCTGATCTTGATTATCGAGTGCGAGGGCAAACGCCGTCGTCACCGAAGAAGAACGCGATTTCAACAGCGGCTGTTTCAGTCGCATCAGAACCGTGAACAGCATTTTCATCGATAGAAGATGCGAAACGCTGACGGATAGTGCCTTCAGCTGCTTCAGATGGGTTAGTTGCACCCATAACGTCACGGTGTGCAAGCACAGCGTTTTCGCCTTCAAGAACCTGAACCATAACTGGGCCAGATGTCATGAAGCTGACAAGATCGTTGTAAAAAGGACGCTCTTTGTGAACTTCGTAGAACTCACCCGCTTGCTCAGCACTCAGGTGCATCATGCGAGAAGCAACGATGCTGAGGCCCGCTTTTTCAAACGTGCTGTAGATTTCGCCAATGACGTTTTTGGAAACTGCATCGGGCTTAATGATTGAAAGTGTACGTTCGACGGCCATGGGGCACTCCTAGTAAGTTTGAAACGGAAATCAGTCAACCCACCATTGTAACGGATTTCGGCGCCCTACTGACCCTCAGTTTGATGCAACTTCACAGTTTTGAATGTCAGAGGCAATTGCGACGACGTATCGAACATAGCACCAGCCTCTGCCCCTGCCATAGCGATGTCTTTGGCGCTCTTATATCGATCATAAACCGCGTGCATGGCACCCAGCGCATAACAGGCTCCAGAGCCCACAGCCCAGAAACGCGTGTACTCGTAGACTTCCCGCAGGGAAAACATGGCAAATATGCCATTTGCGTTGATAAACACCGAGTCGATCTGGCTAGTTTCGTAGGGGTCTTCCTCCGCATCCTTGGCGTTCAGGAAGTAATTCTCCTTGAGCACAGGGTGCAAGCGGATCAGGGTATCGAAGGTGGTATCGCGGGTGGAGAAGTCCGCTTTAACGGCCTTATCGTTGAATGCGCGCTCGGCCACTAGTGTGTGCGCAGCACTGCCGACAATCCCCATGTGGGTCTTGCCAAACGTCTGAATTTTAGAATGATGGCAATCCAGCGAGTGATCTAGCCGGATATCCCCGAACGTGGTCAGGGTGTCAGCAGCTATGCAAGCGGTTCGACCCTTACGGGCCACAACAATCGTAGACAAGGCGTTACTCTCTTATTTGGAGGCAAAGTGGACAACTTCCGTGTCAGTATTGTTGCAGTTTGACAGCTCAGCTACCGTCTATTGGGTCGTTATTCGGCAGCAAGGAAAGCTGATTAGCCTCCTCAATCGCCGTTGGAGCGCTCTCCAGGGTGTCGATCGCCTCACGAAACGCAGCGGCATCCTCGAATTGTCGATAGACCGAGGCAAATCTTATGTAGGCCACCTCATCGAGCTGCTTCAGCTCCGCCATGACCCACTCACCTACTCGCCTCGCATCAATCTCTCGCTCGCCAGCCACCAGACAGCGATGTTTGACGCGGGCCACAGCCTCGTCAATCAACTCCACGCTAACAGGGCGTTTTTCCAAAGACTTCTGGAAACCGGCCTGCAGCTTGCTATCAGAGAAGGGCTCACGGTTACCCCGAGACTTCACAATGCGTGGCAAGTTCAGCTCAGCGGATTCGTAGGTCGTAAAACGCTCTTCGCACTCTGTACATTCGCGTCGGCGCCGAACCTGGTCGCTATCGCCTACCAATCTGGAATCTACAACTCGGGTATCAAGAGCGCCACAAAAGGGGCACCGCATCAGGTTTAGTCTCTCAGGATCTTAGCGCTGGGAGAGTACCACATGAGCCTGTGATAACATGCGGCGCGCACGTTTAGTGAATTCACTCAAGGAATCTCGAACAATGACTCAGCCGAAGCGCGTCGCAATCACCGGCGCAGCCGGACAGATCTGTTACTCCATGTTATTCCGCATTGCTGCGGGCGACATATACGGACCAAACCAACCGGTCATCCTCCATTTACTAGAAATCACGCCAGCCTTAGGCTTGCTTGAAGCCGTAAAAATGGAACTCGATGACTGTGCCTTCCCTCTACTGGCTGGCGTTGTCGTAACCGACGACCCGAAAGTTGCACTTAATGGCGTTGATGCAGCCTTATTCGTTGGCGCTAAGCCACGCGGACCAGGCATGGAACGCAGCGACCTCATCACCGATAACGGCAAAATTTTCAGCGCCCTAGGTGCTGTATTAAACGAAGTAGGCTCACCAGATTGCAAGGTGTGTGTTGTGGGCAACCCTGCAAACACCAATGCGTTCATTCTGAAAGCCAATGCACCAAACATTAACCCGCGTAACATCACAGCGCTAACACGCCTTGATCACAACCGGGCTATGTCTCAACTAGCTGGCAAAACCGATTCATTGGTATCTGATATCAACCGTATGGTTATCTGGGGCAATCACAGCACCACTCAGGTTCCTGATATCTCCCACACTTCTATCGCTGGCAAAGCGGCTAGTGACATGGTCGATAGCGATTGGGCGTTGAATGACTTCATCCCCACCGTTGCTAAGCGTGGAGCGGCTGTCATTAATGCACGTGGTAGTTCAAGCGCAGCATCTGCTGCTAACGGCGTCATTGATCACATGGCTAGCTGGATGCAAGGCACTCCTGATGGCGATTGGGTCAGCATGGCTGTACCTAGTGACGGCAGCTACGGTATTGAAGAAGGTTTAATTTACTCCTTCCCAGTGACGTGCAAAGACGGCGACTACACAATCATTAGTGATCTTAGCGTCAGCGATGTCATCAAAGAAAAGATGATCGCAAGCCAGACAGAATTGCAGGATGAGAAGAACACAGTCGCTCACCTACTGCCTTCGTAAGTCGAGTAAAGTAAATAACATGGCGCGCCTTTATAGGTGCGCCATGCTTGTCGTTTAACGTAGTGTTTTTACCAATCGGTAGCTGAATAACACTATCAGCAATGCCAGGTAGACGATTGGCTCAATAAGGTCGCCCTTAGCTAACCAAACGTAGTGCACCACGACTGCCAGGCCTGCGATATACACCCCTCGGTGTAAGCTCATCCAACGCTTCCCTAAACGCCTTACCATTCGCTTGTTTGAGGTAATGGCTAGCGGCACCATAATCAGAAATGCAATGGTGCCTGCCACGATATAGGGTCGCTCTGATAAATCAGCCCAAACTGCCGCTAAATCGAATTGCTGATCAAGCGCAAAATACGTGGTCACGTGCAAGCTTGCATAAAAGAACGCAAATAAGCCCATCATTCGTCGAAGCTGAATCGGCCAAGTGTCTTTCAATATCCAGCGCAGAGGCGTAAGCATCAGACTGATGAGCAGCATACGAATAGCCAAGGTACCCGTCTGATCGGTCAAGGTATCGATAGGATTAGGGCCCAGCTGCCCCGCCAATAACGATTGCACTAACAACAGGAACGGCAGTAACGCTGCAATGAAAACCGACGGCTTTAGCAACAATTGCCATCGAAATCGAGGCAATCGTGCGCGAACAGCTTCGTCGGTTACAGCCATGATGATTAGTGGTTAGTCTGTAGATCCATACCGTCGTACAAGCTGGCAACTTGCTCGGCGTAACCATTCATAAACTGCGTCTCCGTTTTAGATGTGAACAGCGCAGATAAACCACTGGTAGAACCGGCAAGGCGACGCTCTTTTGCCTGACTCCAGCGCGGATGACTTCGCTCTGGATTCACATTACTGTAGAAACCGTATTCACGAGGAGACGACATATTCCAACTGGTGTCGGGTTGCTCTTCTACAAAACTGATACGCACAATAGATTTAATGCTCTTGTAACCGTATTTCCATGGCACCACCAAACGAATCGGCGCTCCACTCTGCCCCAGAAGCTCTTCACCGTATAAGCCTACTGATAGCATTGTTAACGGGTTCATCGCCTCGTCCATACGCAGGCCTTCTCTGTACGGCCATTCTAGAACGTTTCTTTGCACACCTGGTAGGTCATCTTGTACAACCGTTTCGAACGCAACGTATTTTGCCTTTGAATTAGGTTTCATTCGCTTGATGACATCAGCCAAAGCAAAACCGTTCCAAGGAATAACCATGGACCATGCCTCTACGCAGCGCATACGATAAATGCGTTCTTCCATAGCGTGAGGTTTTAGGATGTCCTCTAAGGTATAGACACCTGGGTTATCGCACTCACCGTCTATCGTCAAACTCCACGGCTCAGTTTTTAATCGGCTGCCATAACGGGCAGGGTCACCCTTGTCGGTACCTAACTCATAGAAATTATTGTACGTGGTGATGGTCTCGTGGGAGCTGAGTTCATCAGTTGTACTAAAGGGGCTCTTAACGATGGGTTCAGGCAGCGCCTCACCGCGTGTCTCGGCATACGCTGAGTTTGGTAATGCAATTGCGCCTGTAACGCCAGCAGCTGCAGAGGCTTGAAGGAATTGACGCCTGCGTTTAAACAGGTTTTGGTCGGTGATTTCGCTACTCCGAATTCCCGCCATTTTCATCCAGTCACGCATACTTATTTCTCTCTGCAATTTATTAAAAATACGGATGGATTAGAACGTTGGACGCTTTTATCAAACGATCCACCTCACCATTCGCCAGCCTTATGAAATAGGACCGTAGAAAAGATAAAGAATTCCGCAACATTGTCAAGCTAGCAATTTTTACGCAAGTATTTGCCAATTCGCTCTTTTACAGCTATTAACTTTAGTAGCTAATAAACGAACTTGATCAAGTTAGTTGACGGTTCTGCCGGTCCGTTTGGCCCGATTCCTGAATCACTAGGTTATCTCGGTCGCACAGCTGGCCTATTCCTAACCATTTAAGGCATTCGATATTCTCGTGGAAGTCCTTCAAGGAAATCAATCAAACCCTAAGCATGCGCGGCGCAGGTCCGATGCTATTACTCAAGGCGATAAGCGCGCGCTCGATTGGGGATCACTAGATTCTGATATCGAGCTGTATCCGCACTCGCCCTTGGCTCTCAGCGGCGTCTTGTCGAAACAAGGTGGCATTTTAGATTTAATACCCAGTGCAAATGCTGCAGAACCAACCAATGTTGCGCCGCTAAACCGCAGACAAAACGATAGCCATTCGCCGAAAAATGCGAAGCGCGTCACACACGGCCGTTCGAACCTATTAACGCGTCACGATGCTGACGAGCTAATGAGGCAGTGTAAGAAAAATCTTGTTGAGAATGCACTCATCAAGTCTAAGGGTGATAGACAGTTATATCTTGCAGCAGGCTTTGTTAGCTGGCAAGACACCTCTGACGTCGAAGGTTCCCGCAGACGCGCCCCCCTTCTTCTCTACCCGGCATTGTTAGTCAGGGTGCCCGACGAAACACGTTACGAGATTCGTATTGCCGACGACAACCCGGAATTCAACTTAGCGTTTGCTGAACACGCAGAACAACGATTTGATGTAACGATAGCGCCCCATGAAAACGCCGTACCGTTGAGCGATTATTTTGCAAGCGTCGCAGCCTCAATCCGCAGTTCTAAAACGTTGGAACTCGAATTCGATATCGCACTAGGTAGCGCCTCTTTACTGCACCAAGAAAACAGTGAGTCCGGCAAAGTTGACTTGCCCGATGTGCCAGAGCATTTCGATATAGCGCTGGCTATGAGCATTGCCAATAACAAAAGCTTGTTACAACTGAATGCCGTACTGCAACTCATACCTAACTACGCAACATCAAAACCTACAACACGCTCTGAAAGCCAAAACCCCAATCAGACTGAAAGCGTTGCGAGCCTTCGAAAATATGCCGCTCGTTTAGCTGCAGAAGGACTCGACCATGTTGAGTTTCGTCAGTTGGTCGCCTTACCCGCCATGATCCAAAAATGGGTTGACGCAGTTCGCGTCGGGCTAGAAACCAAAGCGATCAATACACATCTTGATATACCCCAGATGTCAGCGCGCGAACTCATTCGACTTTCTAGCATTATCGAGTTGATCGACAAAGCACCGAATTCTTTAGACCAATTAGGTCATGGTGATTTGTGCTACGCCAATAGCGCTTTGCTGCTAAGACGTGCCGAACACCAATCAAAATTAATTGAAGATGAGCTAGCTGCCCTGCAAGAGCATTTTGTACTGGACAAAGTCCCTGCCAAGTCTCAACTGCTCAGCCTTATGACGGAACTGGGTGGCACCGTAGAGATGGAAAACGACTTTGTGGATGCTGATTATTTCAGTGCACGACGTCAGTTCATGGAATTCAGCATACAAAAGCCGAGCAATCTTACAGCTAACCATAAGCGCATGCTGTCACAATTGGTGAAGGTTTTACGGTTTCGCGAACTGTTTGTTAACAACACTGAATATCGCGCAGCGCTCGGGCCTGGCTATAAAGGTTTACGGACCGACTGGGCAGTGCTCAACCAAACTAGTGACTATGCACGCGAATTGGCTATGGTACTTGAATCAGAAACCATTGCTGCGCAAATTGTTAGCAACTGGCCGGGCTTCAGATCAAGCTACTGCGTAGAACTCGACACACTGCAAAACGCTGCCGATGGATGCCGCCGCCTTTTAGGTACAGTAGGTACACGTTGGCAAAACAAGAGCGTGCATTCACTACTGGAACACGCGCTACAAATTGCTAGCAAACTCAACGAGTGGCGCAACACCTACGGCATCGTAGAGAACCATGCAGACAAAACGCCTGCTATGGTTTTATCCAGCTTTTCAGGCAAGTCTCGAGACGATGTGGTCGTTGAAGCACAAGTGGACGACACACGCAGCCAAATCAACCAACAGTTAGAATCTGGCGAGATAAGCCGTGAGCAAATCTCAGAGACATTGCAGTGGTTGTTAGATGCAAGTAATACAGCAGCTGAAAACGAGCTAGATATTCACGCTATTGTTGAACACCTGCAAATTGCCTAAACGCTATTCGCTTTAGGTTGTTGGAATAATGTAATCGGGGCGAATACCACTGTCGGTAATCGCCTTTTCTACATCCATGCCTTTGAGCAAGCCGTGCTCCGTTACCAGCACGGTTTTCCAACCCGCTTGTGCCCCACCTAAAATATCGGTATGCAAGGTATCCCCCACCATAGCGATACGCTGAGGATCAACCCCACCCAGTGTTTCGCGCACCAAGGCAAACGCATTGTCGAAGGGTTTGCCAAAAAACTGAGGCGTTGCTAAGTTCTCATCTTCCAACCTATGCGCAAACCAACCTGGCTCTTGCGAGAGTCTGCCAGGATGCGGCGCAACAAGATCAGGATTACCCACAAACACAGGGCGCGGTTTTTTAGCTAAGGATTGCTCAAGCAGTGATTGCCTGTCAGCTGTCCATTGCCCCACTCCCAATAAAACAAAACCATTGCAGCTGTCATACGCTGTTGCATCGTCTTCTAACAACACAGAATCGGTAGCTAGTAGTTCTAATTCCGAGGTGGGCAACGCAGAGAAGCCCCAGCGCATGTGCTGGTGGTTATTGAGCTCCACCGCTAACGCATCGCGACTCGAGATGACTTCAGCAAGATCAAACTCCATACCCCAGTTTCTATATTTTGCGCACGTCTTTGTTGCAGGAAATGAGGCACCGTTGGTTAGCACACGCACTTGCTTGCCCATGGCTCTGAGCTGGTTTACGCGATCAACGGCACCCGGTACGGTGTCGTCACCCACGTTCAGCACACCAAAGCCGTCGAGTACAAAGCAATCGATATCATCGGCCAGGGCTGCCAAATTTTCACGATATACAGATTGCGCTGGAAACGTAGCTGTCGGCAAACGAGGCTGAATTTGCTGGTAGCGCAATACCGCATCGCTAGCGTTCGGTTTTGATGAACTCATAGGGATTTCGTTTTCAATCAGTGCAACACGTGCATTAACTAGCCAACCCAAATTCGGGCATTTTCGAACATGCGAAGCCAAGGTCCATTCTCGCCCCATTCAGCCGGTGCCCATGAGTTGGTCACTGTGCGAAATACCCGCTCAGGATGCGGCATCATGATGGTGACACGACCGTCGTCGTTGCAAAGGCCTGTGACACCAAATGCCGACCCATTAGGATTCAATGGGTAAGACTCGGTCAGGTTGCCATTGTTGTCGACGTAGCCCATGGATACCGGCGCACTCTGCGCAAGCTCAGGCGTGTCGAATACCGCTCGTCCCTCACCGTGCGCCAAGACGACGGGAATACGCGAGCCAGCCATGTCAGTAAAGAACAACGACGGGGATTCGTAAATTTCAACCGTTGCCACGCGAGCTTCAAACTGCTCGGACTCATTGCGTTCGAAACGAGGCCATTGATCAGCACCGGGTATTAAACTTTTAAGCTGTGACATCATTTGGCAACCGTTGCATACACCTAATGCAAAGGCATCTTCACGATGAAAAAATGTTTGGAACATGTCTGACATTGATTCGCTAAACAAAATTGAATTAGCCCAACCACCACCCGCACCGAGCACATCACCGAAAGAGAATCCACCGCATGCAGCAAGGCCTTTGAAGTCTGCCAGCGTATGACGCCCTTCGAACAAATCGCTCATGTGAACATCCACTGCATCGAAACCGGCACGGTCGAACGCTGCCGCCATCTCTATATGCCCATTGACTCCCTGCTCTCGCAGAATGGCAATTTTAGGTCTATGAGCAAGCACTTGCGGAGCTGATTCGATGAGCGAACTTGCCGGATCAAACGTCAAACGTGGGGAGATACCCGGATCATCGCTTCGAGAAATATGCGCAAGCTCTTGATCAGCAGCATCTGGGTTATCTCTTAAGCGTTGCATTTGGTAACTCGTCTGCCACCACTGTTGGCGAAGCGAGGTGAGTGATTGACTGAATTCCATTTCACCACTGCGCCAAATTTCTATATTGAGCGTATCGGTTAACGAACCCACAAGATGAACAACATCACCTAAGCCATGTTCTTCGAATACGGCCATGACTTGCGCGTATTGATGAGAGCGTATTTGCAGGACGCCGCCCAACTCTTCATTAAACAACGTTGCAATATGATCGCTAGGCAAACTCGATAGATCAATCTTTAAACCGGTGTTGCCAGCGAAAGCCATTTCTGCAAGCGTTGTAAACAAACCACCGTCAGAGCGATCGTGCCACGCGAGAACAGTCTTCGCATTAATCAGCGTTTGTAGTGCGTTAAACAATCCTTTCAGCAGTTCAGGGCTGTCCAAGTCTGGCACCTGTCTACCCATACGCTCGTACACTTGAGCCAAGGCTGAGCCACCCAGTCGGTTCTTACCTGCACCTAAATCAATAAGCAGTAAATCGGTATCGCCGCAATCTGATCGAAGCTCAGGAGTTAGCGTTTTACGCACATCACACACGGCTGCAAAAGCGGTTACCACTAACGAGACAGGGGCCGTCACTTGTTGCTCCCCTGCATCAGTGTTCCATACCGTTTTCATGGATAGTGAATCTTTGCCGACAGGAATAGCAATGCCTAACGCAGGCGCTAGCTCTAACCCTACCGCCTTAACGGCATCATAAAGTGCTGCGTCTTCACCTGGGTGACCCGCTGCTGCCATCCAGTTTGCTGATAGCTTTACTCTTGAGATATCACCAACGTCGGCTGCTGCCATGTTGGTCAAAGATTCAGCCACTGCCATTCGCGCAGATGCTGCCGCGTCGAGAATGGCCAACGGTGAACGTTCACCCATTGCCATTGCCTCTCCGGTATAGCCTGTGTAGTCCGCCGCAGTTACTGCAACATCTGACACCGGCATTTGCCATGGCCCTACCATTTGATCTCGAACCACTTGACCGGTAATACTTCTATCGCCGATAGTGATAAGAAAGTTCTTTGCAGCCACTGAAGGCAGATTCAAAACACGTGCAGATACTTCATCAAGACTCAACGCCGAGGTGTCTAAATCATCGCCCTCACTCTTCACATGCACGGCATTGATCGATACTTTAGGCGGTTTTCCTAGTAGAACATCCAACGGCATATCGACAGGATGATTGCCAAATACCTCATCGGATACTTTCAGCACGCGCTCTTCAGTGGCCGTACCTACTACTGCATAAAGGCATCGTTCTCGATGACAAAGAGATTCAAACTGCGCAAGCTTGTCTTGAGAGACTGCCATAACGTAGCGCTCTTGTGACTCGTTGCTCCAGATTGCCATGGGTGACATACCCGGCTCATCGTTGAGTATGGTCCGCAGTTCAAACTCACCGCCTCGTTGTGCATCATTGATAAGCTCTGGCAATGCGTTAGACAAACCACCTGCGCCAACATCATGAATAGATAAGATAGGGCTGTCGTCGCCCAGCGCTATGCATCGGTCAATGACTTCCTGACAACGGCGTTGCATTTCAGGGTTGCCGCGTTGCACAGAGGCAAAGTCCAGTTCGCTATCGCCTTCGCCACTTGCTACCGATGAGGCGGCACCGCCACCTAAACCAATCAACATGGAAGGGCCACCCAATACAACAATGGCAGTACCGACAGGCACTGCTTGCTTATCGATGTTGCCTGCGCGAATGTTGCCCATTCCACCCGCAATCATGATGGGCTTGTGATAACCGCGCACCTCAGTGGCACCATTTTGAGCAGGCACTGATTGGCAGAAGGTTCGAAAGTAGCCACCAAGGTTGGGTCTGCCAAATTCGTTGTTAAACGCCGCAGCACCGATAGGACCATCGCGCATAATTTCAAATGCACTGGCTATACGATCGGGCTTGTCCGTAACGCTCTCCCAAGGCTGCTCCCAACCGGGTATAGACAAGTTGGACACGGTGAAACCACACAAGCCTGCTTTGGGTTTGGAGCCATTACCAACAGCGCCTTCGTCACGTATCTCGCCACCGGAACCCGTTGCAGCACCAGGAAACGGTGAAATGGCCGTAGGGTGATTGTGTGTCTCTACTTTAATTTGGATATGCACAGGCTCTTCTGTGGCCTGGTAGTGGCCATCTGGACCTGGAAGCCAGCGATGAGCCATGCTGCCTTCTATTACAGCTGCATTGTCGTGATACGCCGACAAAACGCCTTCTGGCGATGTTTTGTGCGTATGCCGAATCATGCCGAATAGAGAGTGCTCTTGCACCTCTCCATCAAGCGTCCAATCGGCATTGAATATTTTGTGGCGGCAGTGTTCCGAGTTTGCCTGAGCAAACATCATGAGCTCTGCATCGCTTGGGTTGCGCTGAAGCGTTGAAAAACTGGCTTCCAGGTAGTCCAGTTCATCCGATGATAGCGCGAGGCCCATTTGCTGGTTGTGAGTGGCTAATGCGGCTTTGCCCTCTTCCAGCACATTGACCGATACCAGTGGTGCAGGTTCTGACACCTGAAACAATAAATGCTGCTGCTCAGGCACCTCAATAACCGCCTCTGTCATGCGATCGTGTAGCTGGGCAATGATTTGCTGACGAGTCTCATCGCTCAATTTTGACGGGTCGGTAGAGTGGACGTGATATTGCACACCGCGCTCTACCCGCTTGATTTGGTCCATGCCGCAGCGATTGATGATATCGGTGGCTTTGGATGACCATGCTGAGCGCGTTCCCAATCGGGGCACAATGCTTATTTGCCAGCCTGTAGACACCGCCTTGTAGTGCTCATCGGAATTGAGTAGCGAGCAGAGCCTTGTTAAGGCACTCCCATCAAGCTCAGCCGCACCGGCATTTAGATCACCAAAGTAGGTAAATCTTGCCTCAACAGTGCTGATAGAGGGGTCTAGAGCCTGAAGCTGTTGCAGCAGGAGGTCTTGCCGGAACGCGGAAAGGGCATTCTCGCCAGATAGACAGAGCATGGAAAATCTCTAAAAAATTACGCTGGAATGAAGCCGCCGAGAGCCGCAACGGCTTGGAAGCGCTCTATGATACTGGATGTGCCGCATACGCACCGAGTTTTGCGTCGTACAACAGCGGTGCCGGCAGAAACATAATGATTAGACAATTGCGGCACGGAGCATTGAGTTTCCATGATATCGGCCGCATAATGGTGTTGAAGGTGAACTACCTCCACGGGGCTGACATGGTTTCGACGGGAGTGGCAAACCCTTAGGTGCATGCCGAGGCTCAGACTACCTCGTAAATCCAGCTGAAAACTTTTAGTTGCCAACGATGACAACTACGCAATGGCTGCATAATTAGACCCTAGGGTTTAGTTTTGTAGTTCTACCCCGTTTCGGATCTGCCTGTGGGTTTGGGCGGGGGCAACAGACACAGGATCGCGTGAAGGGTCGCCCTTACACTGGATCGCTAAAAAAATAATGGGCTCGCTGCTCTTTATGGTGCCCGTCCTGCACTGAGTGGCTAAAGCCAATGACGGACCTAAGCATGTAGTACCGACGGCAGAGTACTTCCGGACGGGGGTTCGACTCCCCCCAGCTCCACCAATACCGAAGCCCCGATCATTTGATTGGGGCTTTTTTCGTTGTGGAGGCTGATTTGCTGCTGAATAGGCGATTCATTTAATGCCCCAAAGCCGCCCTGTTGATGCACGTTGGCTTGTAGGTAAGGTAAGCGAAGTTGATTACTCAACCATGTTGTTTATCGCGATGTAGACAGCAGCTACCCTAGCATGCCTAGCATGCCATGCCTCATAGTGTGAGTTTGCGATTCAGCTTAAAGCTATACCTATGGTTTAACTATTGCATATATTACAAACTAGTTTATAGTATCTCACTAAGTTAAACTTCAAGTATAACTATGTCGGCAAAACTAAACTGGCTTAGCCAGACAATACAGCCAGGCTCACTCGTTCTGCAATCATGGCTGTCGGAACATGAAATCAGCCCGCAACTGGCTCAGAAATACGTCAAAAACGGTTCGCTGCTTAAACTTCGTTCTGGCGTATACGCCCGTCCTGGAAAAGCACCTAAGTGGTTCAACGCAGTTAGCTGCCTAACAGAGCAGTTACGCTTTCCAATACATCTGGCGGGACTATCTAGCTTGACCCATCAGGGCAAGGCCCACTATGTTCAGCTCACCGAGACATCCATATGGTTGGAAATACCCCCTAAGAAGGTTCTTCCTCTGTGGTTCAGAACATTTCCTACACACGCTGAGAACAGCGACCCGGCACTAAACAATTCTGGACATCAAAACCTCGAAAATTTGTCTAATTCAAAACACCCTAACTGGCTACTAGTTTCTAGCAACAAGCTCACTTCAGTTGAGCCAACAGATCTAATAGACATAGATGTGAATGGAGTAATGATCAAAGCTAGCAGCGCAGAGCTTGCAGCCTTTGAGCTGCTAGGGGCCGTTCCAACGAGCATATCCTTTGAGCATGCAGCAGAAGTGTTTCAAGGCCTTACCAGTTTGAGTCCAAAGAAAGTGCAGTCGTTGCTTGCACGAAGCAACACCATAAAAACTAATCGGCTTTATTTGTTTTTGGCTCACTACTACCAACATCCTTGGATATCAAGAATCGATGAGTCACTGATAAATATAGGCTCTGGGAAAAGACAAATAGTGACTGGTGGAAAACTGAATCAACAATACCAGATCACTATTCCGGAAGCATTCGCTTCAATAAACGGTAAGTATTAACAGGTGCTT
>CALKLO010000017.1 GCA_937991945.1 uncultured Granulosicoccus sp. | reverse complement strand
GTTCTTGGCGGCACTAAAAGTTTGGGTAAGCGCATAACAACTATGCGCGAACTAGAGGCTTTAGTGGCTAGTGGGCTACCTAAATCAGCGTTAGACACTCTGGTTGATGGTTTTGGTGAGTATTATTCAGGGCAGTCCGCTAATGACATGCGCTATCAGATTGTTCCCAGAGCTACCTACAAAAGGGTTGATCGCTTTAACCTACAAGCCAGCGAAACGATCGAGAGAATCGCAAGGCTGTATGCCATGGCCTTAGCTGCTTTTGCTGAGCCCTCGGCTGCCACCCGTTTCATGATGCGAGCGCACCCAGAATTAGGTGAGCGTTCACCGTTTGAAACAGCGCTCACGGAATTAGGAGGGCGTGCAGTAGAGGAAGTTATTGAACGAGGCTTGCATGGCCTCCCGGTCTAAACTAGGCACACCCATTTACCGTATTGTTAGTCAGCAATACCCTCCATTCGATGGAGGTGGGGCTTACCGATGGGGGAGTCGTTGGGTAGATCCTGGTCGTCTTGTTATTCATACCGCATCCAGCTATTCCTTAGCGGTTTTAGAAAACTTAGTGCATTGGCAATCTAGTTCTTTACCGCCAACCTTAGTCTGCATTGTTGCCACTATTCCAGATTCGGTTAAGCAACTGCACATGGCCCCTAAAGACATTCATGACGACGACGCGTGTCGGGCTATCGGAAACGCGTGGTATGACGACAGTAAAAGTGCCGTGCTCTGGGTGCCGTCGGTGGTATCGCCTTATGAGGACAATGTGCTGATCAATCAAATGCACAAAGATTTCTCAAAAATCAAAGTAGCAAAACCGATCAGCACCCAGATTGATCATCGCCTAGCTTAGTTCTAAGCCTCTCGCCACTTCGACAAT
Source organism: uncultured Granulosicoccus sp. (assembly GCA_937991945.1). Lineage (GTDB taxonomy): Bacteria > Pseudomonadota > Gammaproteobacteria > Granulosicoccales > Granulosicoccaceae > Granulosicoccus. Next base: position 5,555 of record CALKLO010000017.1, on the reverse strand, counting down.
GACATCGAAAGCGATGTTGATATCATCGTGTGCCATATCAAACTGGCCGGTCATAAAGCGAATGACCAGCAGACCATCGTGTAACGATTGCGTTAAGTAGATACGCCCATCGTCGTTTATAGCATCCACTAAACGGCGGTTAAGTTCGTCAAGATCCATGGTGTTTGACGCGGGTGCATAGCGAAAAGTAAATAGCGATAGGATGGGTTGAGTGACAATTTCAAAATCGTTTTCAGCTTCAAGTCTTTCGCAAAGTTCCACACTCCATGTCACGTGATTTCTGATCATCTCACGCAGGCCTTCTAGGCCATAGGCTCTTAGTAAGAACCACACTTTTAAGGCGCGGAAGCGTCTGCCCAGTTGCACTGACCATTCGCTGAAATTAATAATGCCATCTTTACCGTAGGTTTTTAGGTACTCAGGTTGTATGGCCAGTGTTTTAACCAGTGTGGTCGGGTCTTTGACAAAGTGCGCTGAGCATTCCATGGAGGCACCTAGCCACTTGTGAGGGTTTAATACAATGCTGTCAGCAAGTTCAGCACCGTCCCAAAGGTGTCTGAATTCAGGGCAAATCATGGCAGAACCTGCCCATGCCGCATCAATGTGTGTGTACAGTCCTTCTTTTTTCGCTAACTCGCAAACGGCTCGTACATTGTCGGTTGCACCCATACTCGTGCCGCCCACGCATATGACGATACCAGCCGGCAGTAAACCGTTTGCACGATCATCCTTAATGGCTTGAGCAAGCGCATCAATGTTCATAGAAAAATCGTCATCAGTGTCGATTTTTACCAAGTTGTCCTGACCCATGCCGGCAACCCACAAGGCTTTATCGATGGAGCTATGTGTGCGAGTGGATGCGTACACTCGGGTTGTGGGTAAGTTACTCAGACCTTCTTTATTTCCGCGCCAATCTAAGGCAATTTCACGCATGGTGAGTACCGCGCACAATGTGGCTGTGGACGCTGTGTCTTGAAACACGCCCTTAAATTCTTCAGGTAAGCCAACGGCTTGGCGTAGCCAGTCCACCATCAGGACTTCAATTTCTGTCGCCGCTGGCGATGTTTGCCACAACATGCATTGCGCTGCCATGCTGCCAGCAAGTTGTTCAGCGATCATAGCTGCTGGTGCAGCGTTACTGGGAAAGTAGGCAAAAAACCGTGGGTGTTGCCAATGAGTCATACCATCAGGAACGATACGCTTGAAATCCTCCATGATGGATTCCATGGTTTCGGAGGCCTCCGGAGGTGAATCTGGAATTTGCTTGGCAATGTCTCCAGGCGCTGTCTGTGCACGAACAGGGTAATTCTCTATGGTGTTGAGATACTCGGCAGACCACTCAGTGGCAGCTTTGGACCATTGGCCGTATTCAGACTTTTTCATGTAGTGAGGTTCCTAAGCAGACACTGGCTCTGTTGCGCAGTTGGTCTGTGCATTTTAACCTAAGCCACTTTGCTACAAAGACAATGTTCATTACGTTTAACCGCTAGTATGAACTACCAGACAGGATTTAGAGCTCTCACCGTAATGCATCACGACAACAAGTCGCCTAAAGACTCTCGCTACGATGTTTTGTTTGAGCCCGTACCGATTGGCCCTGTGACTGCCCCTAACCGGTTTTATCAGGTGCCTCACTGCACAGGCATGGGCTACCGGTATCCGCGCACAGAAGCACGCTTACGCGGCATGAAAGCTGAAGGTGGGTGGGGTGTGGTTTCCACGCAAGAAACTGAGATTCACGCAACATCTGATCTAACGCCAGCTAATGAAGGGCGACTATGGGATGAACGAGATATCCCTGCGCTTAAACTGATGACCGAAGCTGTGCATGAGCATGGCAGTTTGGCAGCGATTCAATTGGTTCACAACGGAATGCATACGGCTAATCGCTTTAGCCGTGAAGTGCCTATGGCACCCTCTGCGGCTATCGTCGATCAGAATGATCCGGTGCAAGCCCGTGAAATGTCGTTGGCCGACATAAAGCTATTCAAGCAGTGGCATATCGATGCAGCGCTACGAGCCAAGCGCGCAGGCTTTGACATTATTTATGTTTATGCAGGTCATGATATGACGCTTTTACAGCACTTTTTGCTACAACGGCATAACCACCGTAGCGATCAATACGGTGGCTCACTCACTAACCGTCTGCGATTATTTCAAGAAGTCATCGCGGATACCCGCGATGCAGTGGGTGACAGTTGCGCGGTAGCGGTTCGTCTAGCGGTTGATGAATTGATGGGCGATGAAGGGCTTGAACATGACGGTGAGGCACGCGACATCATCGAAGCATTGGCAGAAGAGCCAGACCTTTGGGATGTAAACTTATCGAATTGGTCCAACGATAGCCAATCTTCGCGTTTTTCAGAGGAGGGTTACCAGGAGCAATACACCGCCTTTGTTAAAACGGTAACCACCAAGCCGGTGGTAGGAGTGGGTCGATACACATCACCAGACTCCATGGTTCGAGTCGTTAACAAAGGCATACTGGACTTCATTGGCGCTGCTCGCCCCTCTATAGCTGATCCCTTTCTACCTAAAAAAATAGAAGAAGGTCGTACCGATGACATTCGGGAATGTATTGGGTGCAACATTTGTATTACGGGCGATAACACGAATGTCCCCATGCGTTGCACACAAAACCCATCAGTGGGAGAAGAGTGGCGTCGTGGATGGCATCCTGAGCATATAGAAAGCTTGAAAAAACCAGAGCAATATCTTGTTATTGGGGGTGGACCTGCAGGGTTGGAAGCTGCCAGAGCGCTATCTCAACGAGGCGCTGACGTTGTATTGGCAGAAGCGGGTAGTCAATGGGGAGGAAGAGTTTCACTAGAGAGTTCGCTGCCAGGTTTGGGCGCTTGGTCTAGAGTGCGGGACTGGCGATTGCATCAGCTGCAACAGCGCCCCAACGCTCAGCTTTATTTGCACAGCGAGCTCAGTGCTGAAGACGTTCTAAGTTATGAAATACCCAACGTAGTTCTCGCGACGGGATCAAGCTGGCGGCGTGACGGTGTGGGTCGCGCCAATCGGCGGCCACTATCGTTTTTGAATAACGGCAACGTGGTTACACCGGATGATCTTATGCGCGATGGCGTGAGTTGCATTCAAAATAACGGCCCCGTTGTTGTATTCGATGATGATCGTTTTTATCTAGCCAGTGTTCTTGTTGAGCTAATAGCTAATGCAGGCATAGAGGTAGTTTATGTATCACCGTCACCGATAGTGGCTGCTTGGTCTGAGCACACATTGGAGCAAGATCGTATTCAAAAACGTCTAATAGAGTTGGGTGTGAAATTAGTTCTATCTCATAACATATCGAATATGGACGATGATTCTTTAACGGTTAAATGCGTATACGCAGGCTCCGAAACAAAAATACCGATGGGCACCTTAGCGTTGGTAACAGCACGTTTGCCAAACGATAGTCTGTGGCAAGAACTGTCGGCAGTCGAGTCTCAATGGCAAGCTGCGGGCATAAAAACCATTGAACGCATAGGCGATTGCTTTGCACCGGGCCTAATAGCCACTGCTGTGCAATCAGGTTTTGCGTTGGCACAAAACGTAGGATTAGAATCTGTGCCTATCGTACGACGAGAAGATTACTCATCGTTATGACAGAGGCTAATAAACCCTTGTCCATAGAGCCCGTTGCATCAACAGAACCTGTCTGGGCTATTGGTCTTATGACAGGAACCGTACTCGATGGAAACATCGATGTGGCACTCATAAAAACTGATGGGCATCGCATTGTTGAATTCGGTGAGTACTCGCTAGAGCCGTATAAACCCCAGACGGTTGATTTATTACGAGAGGCTGTTGAGCAAGCGCTTCAATGGCAGTTTGCGGGTGAGCAGCCGATGCTCTTTGCGCAAGCAGAAAAACAGCTCACCATTGAACAGTGTGCTGCGGTGAGCGCACTTATTAAGCAGGCAGATCTAACACCTAGCGATATAGCAGTTGTTGGCTTTCATGGGCAAACCGTTTTGCATCGTGCACCGACACAACAGCTGGTGGGTGCCACGTGTCAGTTAGGCGACGGTGCTCTTATGGCGAATCGGTTGGGCATTACCGTTGTAAACGACTTTCGCTCAGAGGACATGTGCTTAGGTGGGCAGGGCGCGCCGCTTTGTGGCATCTATCATCAGGCGTTGTTGCAAGCCTTGGAAAGCCACGGTGAGACAGCCGTGTTAAATCTGGGAGGTATCGGCAACATCAGCTATTGGGATGGAAACGATACACTGATAGCTTTTGATACCGGGCCTGCAAACGCTCCTATTAACGATTACATGCAGCAGTGTAATTTGGGCGACATGGATTTCAATGGGGCGCTTGCGGCACAAGGCACCGTAAATGAAGCAAAGCTTCGTGAGCTACTCACGCACGATTACTTTAATAAACCGTACCCAAAGTCTCTTGATCGCTTCGATTTTTCCTGGCGTTTAGCCAGCGATGAAACACCCGCTAATGGTGCTGCTCTTCTAACCGCATTGTGTGGTGCAGCTGTTGGTAAAGCACTGGACTTGCTTCCTATACGGCCTAAACGACTCATCGTGTGTGGTGGTGGTCGTCGTAACCCAAGCTTACTCAACGCTATTTCGCATCGCGCAGGCGTTATCACCGATGTAGCCGAAAACGTTGGTTGGCGCGGGGATGCAATAGAGGCTGAGTGTTTTGCCTTTTTAGCCGCGAGACGCCTGGCTGGTTTGCCTATTAGCTACCCTGGAACCACAGGCGTCTCAGAAGCGATAAGCGGCGGAGTCATACACCGTGCGTCTTGACAATGGCTTAAAGCGCCTAGGTCAAATAGCATTACGTCATTTATGATCACATTGGGCGAAAAAAAAGCCCCAGTTAAGAGGCTTCATTTTTCTTTATTAAAACGTTAAGTATTACAGTCTGTCCCACCAATTATCAGCAGTGGATATGTATGAGCAGCCTGATGTGCCTCGAGTGACTAATCCAGGGCACTGATTTGTATCTTCGTCACCGTTGTCATTAGCAGGGCCATTGCCACAATTGACGTCATTAAACGTGTAGTCCTCGTACACTGAGGGCGAGTCACCTAATAGTGCGGCTGCTTCACGAATAGTTAGCGTTTCACCACTGCCTGTTGTGATTTGAATGCCCCCTATACCGTGATCGTAACCACTTCTTGGCCAGCATTGCCCATCAGTCCCAAGGAAGCTATCACCCCAGGTCGCGGCACCGGGCACCAATGCCGTTATGAAGCCCGTACTAACCAAAGAAAACGAGGCCGGTTCTTCAGTCGCGCTGTCAGTTGTGCTGTCAGTTGTGCTGTCAGTTGTGCTGTCAGTTGTGCTGTCAGTAGTGCTGTCAGTAGTGCTGTCAGTAGTGCTGTCAGTAGTGCTGTCAGTAGTGCTGTCAGTAGTGCTGTCAGTTGTGCTGTCGGTAGTGCTGTCGGTAGTGCTGTCGGTAGTGCTGTCGGTAGTGCTGTCGGTAGTGCTGTCGGTAGTGCTGTCGGTTGTGCTGTCGGTTGTGTCTTCAACGATTTCATCACTTTCTGGACTTGCATCTTCAAGAGGGGCAGCTACAGCATC
>CALKLO010000016.1 GCA_937991945.1 uncultured Granulosicoccus sp. | reverse complement strand
ATGATGGGTGGTATCAAGTTCAGACAGCGGACGGCTCTGCAACCGTGTGCAGCGGCGGCAGTTCTTGTGATGTCTCGCCAGGCACCTATGTCGTTATCAATCACAGCACCGGACAACGGTTTTCAGATATCACAGTGTCTGGATCATCAACGCCAGCACCTACGGGCGTCACAGTTACAGGCAGCACAATTAGTTGGCCTGACGACGGTTGGTATCAGATACAGACAGCCGACGGCTCACGCAGTATATGCGAAGGCGGCACATCATGTGATGTGGAGGCTGGCGTATACCTGCTGATTAATCACACAACGGGTCAGCGATTTCCCGATATTGAAGTTACAGGCGGGTCCACTCCAACCACACCGACAACCGATGCTATCACCGTCACCGGCAACACCATCAGCTGGCCTAGCGATGGCTGGTACCAGGTACAAACGGCTGACGGGTCACGCAATGTGTGTGAAGGTGGTACTTCATGTGAAGTGTCTGCGGGTACTTACATACTGATCAACCATACAACCGGCGAGAGATTTTACGATATTGTTGTTGGTGACTCCACGCCAGTTAGCCCTCCTTCAGGTGTTGATAGTGTCACTGTCGAAGGCACAACTATTACCTGGCCTGACGATGGTTGGTATCAGATACAAAACGCTGCTACGTTTCAAACAGTCTGTGAAGGTGGAACCAGTTGTGATGTGACTCCAGGCTCATACACCGTTATCAACCACACCGACGGTACTCGACAGACTGTCAGTGTCGACGACACTGGCGGTGGTACTCCTCCTGTCGAAGTTGTCACTGTGCAGGTCAGCTTTACTATCACTGTGCCCGCCTTTGTATCCGATGCATTGCAAGTTGAAGTGCTATTAGGTGATACGCGTTTCGTAGCGGCATGGTTGTACGATGAGACATGGTCTGTCACCGGCGAACTTCCAGCTGATACAGAACAACCGTTATCCATCACATTCTTTGATGACAACGGTGAAGTAACACTTGCTAGTATCGAGACCAGTCTTCGAACCGGATCCGAAACAGTTCAAGACTACGACGTCTCGGCAGATCAATTCGACTCTGTGCGCTGGGACAGTGACGGTGACGGGACCAGTAACCTTGACGAGCTCAGAACCGGTCGCGATCCCTTCGTTGTCGATACACCAGAGCCTATAACTGGAGACAGTGACTTTCGAATAACAGTGGCGAATAGAGATTCCGGTTCGTTGAATGTATCTGTTGGAGTCCCCGACCCTGAAGAAGGTGAGTTGGGAGGAGACTTTATGATCCTGTTTGATCGAAGTGGAAGCTACGGTGATGACCTAGCTACATTCAGACGGGAAGTGGGCGACATAGAGCTGGCGTTGGCGGACAGTTTTTCGAATTTTCGCATTGGTCTAGGAAGTTTCGTCGATGCGCCGTGCAACGGTTTCGGATCACTCTCGGACGAAGATTTTGGCTATGAGCTTAACCTACCAATGAGCCCTCCAGGCATGCTGTCAGAGACGCTTAACGATCTGGATATCCGCTACGGAGCTGATGGACCTGAGTCTCAATTAGAAGCCATGCGCCAAGCAATGATTGGTGATGGGCATATTGTAGATCCTGACCTATTTTCCAGTTGTTCACCTCACGCAAATATCATGGCAACCAGCCCTGGCTGGGATGACAGCCGGGTGAAATTTCTATTGGTCTCTACTGATGCCAATTTCCATAGACCTTCAGATACTAACTATCCCTATCAAACCACCGTTCAAGATGTCATCAATATTGCCAGCTCAACGAAAACAACAGTCCTTTTCTTAAATAGCGGTTCATCGGATGTTGCATCATCTGAGATAGCCACGGCGACCGGTGGAACCGTTTCTAATCTCGGGTCTGCAAGTCAAGAAGTGGTTTCCACATTAAAGGCAGCCGTTGCTACGACTCTCACCAGCGTAGAAGTTTCTATGAAACCCGTGGGCGAAGGTGCGGCATTTGTCACCTCAATAGACCCTGATGTAGTGGTGTTGAATCTGTTTGAAGACAGAACAGTGGATTTTCAAGTCAACCTATCCCCGTCCCTTCCATCGTCTGACGAAGACAGGCTGTTTACCTTCGAACTGATCACTGAAGCGCAGGGTGTTGAGATAAGCCGGTTGATTGTTGAGCTGACTGTACCTGCTGATTCCTGATACACCGCTGTAAATTATACGTGCCTCCTCTTTCGTTTCGAGGAGGCGCGCTATGCGGCCAAGGCGATCTCTTCAAGGGGTGATCCAACCACGCCCGTTTCACTTAGGCAGCCCAAACTCAACGGCAAATCTGGCAAGCGGCACTGAGCCACCAGAACGGCACCTAGGCGAAGTGTGATTCATTGAGAGGGCCTAAGGCCTGAGGCAGGCTATTCACCATTGTGTCACTACCAGCCACAAAACACTCGTAAAACCCCACTGGCACCAATTCTGTGCAGGTAAAACGCCACTTTGAATTCACTATTCAAAAAAGATATTTAAAATATTCGCTTGAAAAACTCCCTAATAAAGCTCAATCTGCAAGGGGTATGTTGGTAAACAATACGCATCATTTTTCTACGTTATTTTTAAAAGTATCCACTGGACGGCGCGAAGGTCAGCTTAGAATGATCAAGCATGATTCTCACGCCTACGGTTGAAACCTATTCCGCTCACTCGCTGAACGGCAATTTACTGAGAGAATCGAGATGAAACTGAAGACCTTAAAAACCATCGCTGCAGCGTGTGTCGCTGTAGGCATAGGCATGAGCACAGCCAGTGCTGACGTCCTAGACACGATCAAAGAACGCGGCAAGTTAATCGTCGGCGTCAAAGCAGATTACGTCCCCTACGGCTTTCTAGACACCTCAGGCGCTATCATCGGTATCGAGCCAGAACTCGCCAAAGACGTAGCAGATGCATTGGGCGTCGATGTTGAGTATGTGCCTGTCGTCAGCTCAAACCGCATGCAATTCCTAGAGCAAGGCAAGATCGATCTTATGATCGCAACCATGACCGACAAACCAGATCGTCGAAAAGTAGTCAATATCATCGACCCTAATTACTACTCATCAGGCACCAATGTTTTAGCATTAAAAAAACTTGGCCTGAAAAGCTGGGACGATCTTAACGGCAAGCCAGTCTGTGGCATCCAAGGCGCTTTCTACAACAAAGCAACCTCACAAAAATACGGCGCGCAAATTGTTGCGTTTAAAGGTACGGCCGAGGCCTATTCCGCACTCAAGGGTGGAAATTGTGCCGCTTTTGTTTATGACGACAGTGCCATCGTTGCTAAAACAAAAGACGATGCTTGGAGTGATTACGAGATGCCACTTCCAACTATCGACGATGCTCCTTGGGGCTTAGCGGTACAGCTTGGTGAAGATGCATTTGCCGCTATGATGAGTGAGATGATTATTGATTGGCATAAAACAGGTCGCATCTTAGAGCTTGAAACAAAGTATGGCGTAGCCAATACGCCTTTCGCTCAAGCGATGCACGACGAGTACAAGTAAAGCGTAACTCGGGGCAGATGAATAGCATCTGCCTCGAATGCTTTCCCCTCACTAGTGTTATATAAAAACTGAGGATTCCCGCATAGACGTTATCTACGAATGGTTTCGTGTTCTCTACCAAGAAACCGGTATCAACCTACCGTTTATCTACGACAGTTACGATCGCAATCGTATGATTGGTGGTTTTTTCACCACCATTAAGCTGTCTGCGGTTTGCTTGTTCTTTTCAGTCATCATCGGCGTCATTGGCGCATGGCTTCAGGGTTCGACGTTCAAATGGACACGGCGTTTCGTAAATGGGTATATCCAGCTCTTTAGAAACACACCACCGCTTGTTCAGCTGTACTTTTTCTACTTTGCCATTGGCACGCTACTGCCAAAAGTAGAAAACGATTGGGGTGGCGAATCCCCCTTGCTCGGTAGTTTTGCATGGGCCGCAATTTCGTTATCTTTTTTTGCAGGCGCTTTCAACGTCGAGATTTTTCGGTCAGGTATTGAAGCGGTGCCCAAGTCCACGGTTGAAGCCGCCGAAGCGCTCGGTTTCACCAAGCTACAAATATATAAAGACATTAGCCTGCCACTCGCTTTTCGTGTGGCGCTTCCTGCGCTCAACAACAACCTAGTTAATTTGGTCAAGACCACCACGTTAGCCTATGCGATTGCGGTGCCTGACTTGCTCTACGAGTCGAATCAAATCTGGTCCGACAACGTTAACGTCACCGAAATGATGATATTTTTACTCATCGCCTACTTCGTCTTAGTCGGCGTCCTGGTCGCTAGTATGAACCGCTGGGAGCGCTCCATGAAAATTCCAGGGTACGGCTAATGAACAACAAGACTGACATGCCGGTGATGCTGTCAAAGCCGGTGCATACCCCCCACTCCCTATCAGCGCTGAGCTGTTGGCACATACTACCTATCATTGCTTTAATGATGATCGTGCCTTCCTTAGCCTTTTCTGCCGCCAGCGATGACTTATTGCCGCCATTGGCCGTACTGAAAAACTGGATTCCCCTTTTACTAGAGGGCTTTGTTTTTAATCTAGTTATCTCTGTATGCGCGATGGCCGTTGGTACAGCCGCCGGTACAGCTCTGGGTTTGGGTCAGATTTCTCCCAACACCCTATTGCGCAAAGGATCTTGGTTTTTGACGCAATTTTTCAGAAATGCCCCTTGGCTTGTACTGTTATTTTTCGCCATGTTTCTATTACCGTTTGAGTTCATTGTCGCGGGTTTTAAAATACCCATGCCTGATTGGTTTAAAGCCATCATTGGCCTCTCACTGCCTGTCATGGCTAACGTATCAGAGATTGTACGAGGTGCCATCCGATCGCTACCCAGTGGACAATGGGAAGCCGCAGAAAGCCTTGCGTACACTCGGCGCCAAACCCTGTGGTTGGTTATTCTTCCCCAGTGCATAAAGCGCATGCTGCCACCTTGGATG
>CALKLO010000015.1 GCA_937991945.1 uncultured Granulosicoccus sp. | reverse complement strand
TTTGACAACTTTAGAACCGCCGCCATGAATTTACAGCAGGTTCAGGAGTGCTACTTGGTGTCGGGAAACTTTGACTACCTACTCAAAGCGCGTGTGGCTGACATGACAGCCTACCGAGAGTTTCTCGGCGACACCCTGCTCAGCGTTCCAGGTGTTCGCGAATCCACCAGCATCGTTGTCATGGAAGCGGTCAAAGAGACACTGAACATAGCGGTCCCTTGATGCAACGCTTAAACCACTTTAATCGTTAGCAGCAGCTTCTAGAAATGCGGACCATTCTGGAGACGCCAGTAGATGTTTTGCAATGCAATCGAAGCCTGCATCGATGGGGTGCAAACCATCGCCATTTTGAAGGGCTATTATAAACAGCGGATCTGTTTGTAGTGTTTTTGTTAACCCTATTAAGGTGACATCTTGTGCTTTGCATACCGAGGCTAACAGTTGATTGATAACATCGAGATGCGCCATCACCGCTTTACCGTCCATACCATCCGCATGTTGGAATTCGGGTAATACCGGAGTCGGCTCTACGACCAGTACAGCTCCATAGCGTTTGGCATTATTAAGAATGCTATTCAAATCCGCTTCTATTGACACAAGATCAAGTGCAATCGTGTTCCTGATCGCAGCAGCACGCAAGGCATCGTTGACGCCAATCATGATAACCACCCCTCGCCCGTTACGGCCTTCAAATCGCGCGCTAAGTTCTGATGATGCCCGACTGGCAAGATTCGCTATACGATCACCACCCACACCCAAATTATAACAATGCTTTTTTTCAGGAATCGATCGGCTAGCTTCGCACAGCCTAGAGGGCCAGCCTCGTGCCTGCCAATCTCCATCACCAACAGTAATGCTGTCACCCAAGAATGCTAAACGTAATTTGCCGGGGCGCACAATCGCTGTACTCATGGCATAAACTCCAATGGTGTATGGCAAGCAACACGCCCACCCGTGGGCAACTGTTCAAACGTTGGCGCCGTGAGTCGGCATACATCTGTTGCATAAGCGCAGCGAGGATGAAAAGGACAACCGGTGGGAATGTTGCGAGCTGAGGCCACCTCACCCGTTAATACGATGCGTGGCTTGTCTTGATTGTCTTGTGACGGTACTGCGGAGAGCAACGCCTGTGTATACGGATGCCGTGGAGACTTAAATAGAGCCGCCGTTGTATTTTCCTCAACGATATTGCCAAGATACATAACAGCGACTCTATCTGCACTGTGACGCACAACCGACAAATCATGGGTGATCAATAAGTACGTTAGCCCAAGGTCTTTCTTCAAGCTTTGAAATAAATTTAATATCTGCGCAGCTACAGACACATCAAGTGCTGACACAGGCTCGTCGCCTACTACCAGTCGTGGCTTCACAGCTAATGCCCGTGCAATACCGATACGCTGCCTCTGACCACCAGAGAATGCATGAGGATACCGACTCATGGTTCCAGGCTGTAAGCCAACACGATCCATCAAGTCTGCTACTAAGTCAGTCGCCTCTTGCCCGTGTGCGATGTCAAAGTTTCGTAACGGCTCTGCAATAATCTGCTTTACGGTCATTCGTGGGTTAAGCGAACTGAACGGGTCTTGAAAAATCAGCTGAACATCGCGCCATAACGCTTTACGGGCACGTCCACGCAAGCTGCCAACATCAAGGATGTTGCCATCTCGTGTACGCAGCGTGATCTTACCGGCACTGGGTGTTATGGCACTGGTGATCAACTTAGCGGCGGTGGATTTTCCACACCCAGACTCACCCACCAACGCCGTTGTTTCGCCTTCAGCAATAGAGAATGAAATACCATTGACGGCTCTCACAGGTGCAGCCGCAGGTTTTAAAAAACCATTGGACTGAGGAAAATGCTTCTCGACATTAGTCAGTGTTAGCAACGGTTCATTCATGAAGGTGGCACCTTGCCAAATGTTGATTAGTTACCACCTGAATAGCTGGACGCTCAGTTTCGCATTGTGGCCCTGCAAATTCAGCACAGCGAGGATGGAATGAGCAACCAGTTGGCCTAGCGGTTAAATCGGGTACAGCCCCCTGTAACGTTGCAAGCTCAGCTCCGGCTTCGGCAAATGCAGGAAGCGCATTGAGTAGAGCTCGTGTATACGGGTGGGCAGGACTTTTTAGCACATGCTCTGTTGCACCACTTTCAATAGATTGCCCCAAGTACATCACCATGACACGATCAGCTATTTCGCTAACCAAGCCTATGTTATGAGAAATGAAGATCATTCCCATGTTGAAGTCTTGTTGAAGTTTCATCAATAGTTCTACCACTTGCGCTTCTGTAGTGGCATCCAGAGCTGTGGTTGGCTCATCACAAACCAACAAGCGTGGACTACAAGAAAGAGCCATCGCTATCATGGCACGTTGTCGCATACCCCCTGATAGCTGATGAGCGTATTGTCCTGCAATAATTGCTGGACTTGCCATTCCGACTTGATCCAGAAGTTCAATAGCACGAGACAACGCTGCAGCTGCAGACAGATCAGCATGCTGACGAAGTGTAGTTACTATTTGATTACCAATAGTATGCACCGGACTCAAACTTGCCATTGGCTCCTGAAAAATCATGGCAATTTCAGCCCCACGAAGTTTACGAATAGCTCTACCGTTTTTAGGCAAACTGGTAATATCTACCGCGTCACCGGACTCAGGCTGGTAGCTAATGCTCCCACTTGTAATAAGACCACCCGGGGGTACTAAGCCGAGAATAGCTCGCGCCGACAATGATTTACCTGAGCCACTCTCGCCGACAATTCCCAGTGTTTCGCCAGGCTTTACCGAAAAACTAACTCCTTCAACCGCAGGAATCACCCAATTTTTCAGACCAAAACCTATTGAGAGTTCATCAACTCTAATCAGATCCTTCATCTTAAACCTTCCCATATGGATCGGAGGCATCACGCAATCCATCACCTAGAAAATTGAAGGCAAGCACGGTAATCACTACAGCCAAGCCTGGAACTAACAACCATGGTGCTTGGCTGATAACCTGTAGGCTTTGTGCATCTTTAAGTAGTACACCCCAACTAACCGCTGGAGGTTGTAAACCCAACCCAAGAAACGACAACGCAGTTTCAGCCAGAATCATTTCAGGAATGGACAATGTCAGCGATGCAATAATATGACTAGCAAATGAAGGCACCATGTGTCGTAAAATAATGCGCATTTCGGATGCGCCTGAGAAACGCGCAGCTAATACGAAGTCTTCTTCTCGCAATGCTAAGAAGCGACCTCTGACCACACGAGCGATGCCAGTCCACCCAATAATAGACAGAATAACGGTGATCATAAAATAGGTGACTAAAGGGTCCTGCCCTGGCGGCACTGCAGCGGCAAGGCCCATCCATAAAGGGATGGTGGGTAACGATTGCAATAAGTCGATAGTCCTTTGAACAATGGTATCGACCCAACCACCGAAATAGCCTGACATCCCTCCTAGAATAATTCCAATGACAAACGACAACGCAACTCCGACCAAACCGATGGACAGAGAAATTCTTGCGCCATGAAAGATACGCGATAACACATCGCGGCCTAAACTATCAGTACCTAATAGAAATATCGATGCTTGCCGGTTAGGTGTCGACACACCGATAAAGCGCGTTTCTAACGGAATGAACCCCCACATTTTGTACGGCTTCGAGGGCGCAAATAAACGAACAGGAAATGTATTCTCGGGGTCTTCTATGTAGTTTAGTCTGCGTGTCACCGGATCTCGTTGACCCTTGAGTGCACGCACATGTGGCCACGTAAATTGCCCAGATGCATCCACGACATAAACGGCTTGCGGTGGCGCTAATACATGACGACGATTAATGTCGCTGTAATCGTACGGTGAGAAAAATTCAGCAAAAATGGCTAACAGATATAACAGCCCGACGATATAGAGACTGACTACTGCCAATTTATGACGACGGAATTTCGCCCAGCCCAGTCGCCAACCCGATGCTTCTGCATAGGCTTTCAGCGCAGCAGATTCGTGAGAGAGTGCGTTAGACATACTAAGACTCCTCAAACCGAATTCGCGGATCAACCAAGGTCAGCAAAATATCCGAGATAAGCGTACCTATCAATGTAAAAACGCTGAGCAAGAATATAAAACTACCGGCAAGGTACATGTCTTGGGAAACCAAAGCACGTAACAGCATTGGCCCAGCCATGGGCAAGTTCAACACAATAGCCGTGGTGACAGCACCAGAGAACAACTCCGGAATGCTACTGCCAATAGTCGATAAAAAAGGGTTAAGCGCCACACGAACTGGATAGCGCAAGATCACCTTCCATTCAGGCAGTCCTTGAGCACGAGCCGCTTCCACATAAGGCTTTTGTAGTTCGTCTAATACGTTGGCACGCATCTGGCGAATTAAGCTAGCAGCACCAGAGGTGCCTAAAACGATCAGTGGTAACCACATGTGCGCTATCAGATCGCGAACCTTCGCCCATGACCACGGTGCATTGGCGTACTCCGGTGAAAACAATCCAGAGACATCAGCACCAAAGGTATCGAATGCCCACCACATAAGCACTAACGCCAATAGAAAATTGGGTGTGGCTTTGCCTATAAAACCGAGAATGGTCGCAATATAGTCAAAGATAGAATACGGGCGTACTGCCGAGTAAATACCGATAGGCAACGCAATAAGCCACGTGGCGATCAGTGTTGCTGCAGTGACAATTACGGTTAGCGCTAGGTACTCACCTATCAAAGACGATACGGGGACGCGCCATTCGAATGAATACCCTAAATCGCCGTGAGCCAGCATAGCCCACATCCACTTACCGTACTGCACCATAAACGGTTGATCAAAACCGAAGCGTTCTCGCAAGCGAGCAACGACTTCCGGGTTGTAGTCACCCTCTGCTCCCATCTGAGACTCCAGCACCGTTAGGTAGTCTCCGGGAGGTAATTGTATTATGGCGAATGACACCAACGACACTGCTAACAACGTTGGGATAAACCATAAAATGCGACGGACTATATAACCGGTCACTGATGTGCTGCTCTATCGAATTAAATAGGGGTTAGCGTTGCGAGTCACCCACAGTTGGTTGGGTGGCTCGCAACGCGTGCTTTACAGAAACGTTATTTCTTTATGTACAACTGCTCTGTCGGGATAATGCCGATATCGCGAGTGATATCGTCACGGATAAAGCCTGCTGGAAAATTACCCATTCGATTCGAGCGAATAAATAAGTTTGGGGCTGCGCCGACAACGCCAACCCAGTTTGGAGCTTTTGCATGCATGGCAAGGATATCCGCACCCAACGCAATAGCTTCTTCCTGTGTGCCAGCAGTTAGTGCTGCATCAAGCGTACTCCAGACATCGTAAATCATATGATCTTTGGGTGGCGCTACAGCAAAACTCTTACCTCGGTCAAGCTGGTATTCACCCCAAGCATTAGCCCAGGAATTATCCATCAACGTTGCAGCGTAAGAACCGGCATCGATTAAAAAGAAGGCCGCACGCCCCATTGGCCAATGCCCCATCATAATCTCGTTGGCATTGACACGATCTAAGTACAGAGTGCGCTCAACAACATCCAGTGATGTTTTTATACCAACGTCAGACCAGAATTCATTAATGAGTTCTAGCATATTGATATCGGAAGCAAACAACGCAGTCGTTATGACAATCTCTAGCGTGTCACCATCAGGGCGTAGGCGAAAACCATCATCATCACGAGCAGTTAAACCTAGGCCATCCAGCAATTCATTAGCGCGATCTACATCGTAACCAGCCCACTTTCCAACCAGCTCTTCATTGAATATGGCTGAGCCCTTCGGAGGGCCTGCCTGCATAGGAGTAGCAAGACCTGCGAATACAATCTCATTGATCGTGTCTCTATCGATAGCAACGTTTAGTGCTTCACGAAAATCAGCCTGCTGAAATAATTCAGCCATTACCGTGTCAGAGGTGGTCTGGTTAGGCCAAAGTGTATCGACTTCAAGACCATTCCAAACGACGACTTCATAGCTACCTGATGACTCGTTTTCCTTGAAGAAAGGAAAATTACCTACGCGCATATGCCGTTGCTGTAAATCGATACGACCCTGTGCTACCCAGAGATTTAGTGTCTCAACATCTTGAAACAGGTCGTGAGAGATCTGATCGATATAGGGAAGTTGATTACCTTCTGTGTCTACCGCGTAGTAATACGGGTTGCGTTCAAAGATAACTTGCTCAGAGGGTGGTGGCGTTTTAACGGTCCATGCAGACAACGTTGGAACATCTGGGTTTAGCCAAAAGCTTTGTGCTTTACCACGACGCCCCCATAAATCCTGCCAACCTTCAACGTTAAATGCAGAAGCCGCGGCAGCTAATTCATCCGTTGAAACATAGGACGGATGAAACTGACTTAAATAGTGTTTAGGTGATGCCATCCAAACGTATTCACGACCTAATCGAGTAATGAATAACGGGGACGGTTGTTCAAACGTTACGGTAAACGTTAAATCATCAGCGGCGCTTATAACAGCGCGACTATCGCCCTGCTCCATTAACGATGGCCAAGGCCATGGGTTGTCGTCACCCACTACGTCTTCAAAATAAAACATGACATCTTCAGTGGTTACTGGATGCCCGTCAGACCATTTCAGTCCTTCGCGAATATGGAAGGTGAACTCAGTGGATGTCTCGTTTGTTTCATAAGACGACGCCCAGGCAGGTTCTATATCAAATGTCTCGGGGCCAGTTTGAACGAATCGTACAATCCGAGGCTCCATCAGTTTTTGCGGCCCTCGGTCGTCAGATGCGCCCGTAAATGCGCGACGCCAAGTGCCACCGTAGACACCAATTTCGTCGTAAGGCGTTACGACGCGTGGCGTTTTAGGCAAACGTTCGTCAACGTTGGGCAAGGTGCCTGCAGCGACGCGTTCAGCCAACATAGGGGCTTCTTCAAAAGAGAATGCTGGTGTACCCAGCAAAGCGAGTGCAATGCCCATGGGTAGGGCAATTGTCCTTAATCGTGGAACTTGGGTGGTGCGCATAGTACTCCTCCAACTAGATGCGATACGGCCCTGCAAGTGAACAGGTGGGTACATGTTGCGCGATTATGTTTCCTAAATCAACTTAATTGTGATTAAGTTTTTGTTACAAGCCACGCAGCCCTGTCTTTACCGTCCAAACCCTCACCCTCTATGGGAAGCCATGCTCCACCGATTGCACTTGCCAACGTCGCCAGCTGACTCGGCACAATTTGCACCTGCGGCAACACGGTCGCTTGCATCTCTTCACTGAGCTGGACAGCGAGCCGAGCCGCTAATGGCGTTGCAATGTTATCGGGGAGCATTCCAGTCACAACAATTTTTTGCGGTGCAGTCACGAGGTATATCATTCGAACAAGCTCGTACAGTTGCTGTGCAGCACGCTCCACCCATGCTTCAAGCAAGGCGTCACCCGACACGCTATAACTCGACAAATCATCCATTTCACTAACGCGCCTGCCTGCCGAACGCATGACCATAACCAAGTCGTGCACTGAAGGTCGCGGCTGAAGCGGAGGAAACAAACTACCGACCTCCCCTGCAATCCCTCCTAACCCGCGGTGCACACGTCCTGACAGCACTAGCCCACACCCTAATCCATGCCCTAGGTTAATGGCCACAAGATCATTAACGGCTGCATTTTCACCCGCATACATCTCAGCAATAGCTGCAGCATTGGCGATATTTTCTACAAAAACAGGTGATTTATAGGTATTTGTTAACATCGTCGCTAACTCATTTACATCTAACCAAGACAGTGTAGCTGGCACAACGAAATCATTAGTTTGCTCAACTCGCAGATGCCCTGGTATGGCAAGACCGATGCCTGTGAATCGTAAATTGCGAACATTATCTTCTTGCAAAATGCCATCGAGCTGCTGGGCAAGTAACTCACAGAGTTCCTCAGTACTGCTGCCATCAAATGGGATTTTCCTTACCGCTAGTAAACTGCCGGCGTAGTCCAATGCCACTACATCAAGACGACCATAGGGCAACGATATGCCAATGGCCACACCGCCGGAGCCATTGATTCCCAAAGGTAAGGCAGGCTGCCCGCGCATACCCGAGATTCTATCGAGTTCACAGAGCAATTCTATTTCAATTAGCTCGCGCACTAGGCGTGATATAGCACCGGGGGTCTGCCCAGTAAGCGGGGCAATATCTGCTCGCGGGATTTTCGCATGTCGGCGCACGACATCCAACACGCGGCGCTGGCTGATATTGAGTTTGAGGGGTGTAGCTTCGGTCATATCATCACTTTTGTTCGCTATGCAGAAACTAACAACTATCGATGGGAATAGCCATGCTACGCAATATTAAGTTGACTTATTCAATTTAATTGTCACACTAGGACCATCGCTTTCACATCTCCCTACCGTACCGTGGATAACTCCCAACCCAGCAGGCGCCTTCAAATCGCCACTCAAATCGCCTCTGACGTGGTGGGCATTGCGAAAACCTATTTCGATAATCGGCACACTTTGGATGTACACCACAAGAGTGCTAGCCAAGCCGTGACTCAAGCCGATCTTGAAGTCGAAACAGCCATACGCGACGCCATGAGCAAACACTTCCCAGGTGAAGCCATTGTTGGAGAAGAATTTGGCGGACACGGAGTCGATAGCTTCTGGACTATTGACCCGATCGATGGGACTGCCAACTTTCTCAATGGCCTGCCTTTCTGGGGTATCGCTATCGGCCATATGAGCAATGAGGTCCCTGATCTGGGCGTTATTGTCTTACCAGAATTAAACGTGGTGCTAGCAGCGGAGGAAAACCGACTTTTCTTGAATGGCTCGCACGTCATGCATTGTCCAGCCCCGGTGCCCACTCTCTCTTTAGGCCAAGCTCATAATGCGGCTGTTCCTGGTTCGCTCGCGCTGCATCAGTCGTATCGCGATGCAGGCTTTGCCGTATACCACTGGCGCAGCTCTGCGGTGTCGCTTGCGTGGACCGCTCTGGGGCGAGTGTCGGGGCACTTACATGAGCACACGACTCTTTGGGATGCTGTACCCGGTGCCGCAGTGTGCCGCGCGGCAGGTCTTGATGTGCGAATGGGCAAAGGGTCAGACCACACACTTTGGATCAAGGCCGGCGAACCGGAGGTACATACCATTGCCGGTGCCCTCTGGGAATCAGAAGAATCTCGGAGTCGTTGATGGACTTACGAATCACGCTTAAATTTCTTAAAACGACTCCGTCAAACGAGTGCGCTGTTCGCCTACAACCTTGCACGAACAACACGTTTGAAATCACGGATAAGGACTACACGGTAAACAACGAGTCCGAAACCATTCTATGCATTATCACACCCAGAGAAACCGCTCAAACCCTCTCCTTTGATGTGCTATCACCTGTACGCCGCGTCGTTCTGAACGGAGTGGATTTGCCGTTCGAGATAAACGATAAAACACTGACACTCCCTTTACCAGCTTTGACAAAGAATGAAGATCGCGCGGCAGACATGCACATGATTATGCCTTTCACAGGCATCGAATTTAGAATAGAAGTAGCGGGGTTAAAACGGCGCGCGGGCAACTACGCAACAGGTGACTTTCCCTTCAACGCACGCACAGCAGCCGTGGTCGCGCAATTTGCTCTACTGGACGCCGTTCAATCACTTGGCTTAGACAAAGAGATCGGGCTAGGCCCGTGTGGACCCTTGTATATTATGGGCTTTGATACCAACAACCCCTGCGGGCACACAGATTGGCCACCGCATGTTCATTTGCACATGGCACGCCCCGCCTACGGCGCACCAATAGGCCACTATTATTTTGATAGCAACCTTAGATTTTCACATAACCTGTTGTATTTGCGAAAAGTAGAAACCGACATACAACGCTTTGAACACGAGCAGCGTTGTTCGCACTACGCACCCGACGGGTCTTTATTATTCGATATGTCGATCACCCAAACGGGAGGGCTTCGTTTACGTTCTAGTAACAATGAAACCGCTCTAATCGAGCCCGCAGGCGAAGGATTTGATACCGGTGCAATTGTTACGACAAACAATATCTCAAAGCACATACACGCACGCATTTCATACGACACAGGAACGGTACAAGCCCATAGAGGTGACACCGCCTACATTTATCATTTTGATAAGGACACCGGTATTTTTCTAGGCGATTCAGCGGCGGCAAATGCTAACCTGCTTATTCCGCCTAACTCAAATCTACCCATCTAATCATGAAGCAAACTTGGCGCTGGTTCGGACCAGACGACGATATCACCGTGGATCACATGCTACAGGCAGGCGTTGAGGGTGTTGTCACCAGCCTCTACAGCCTCGCAGCTGGAACCGTTTGGCCACGCTCACTCATTGCAGCTCGCAAAGCTGAAATAGCCAGTATGTCCGACAGTACGCCCTCCGGCCTGCTTTGGGATGTCGTGGAGAGCCTGCCAGTATCAGAGTCTATTAAAACCCGTACAGGCGACTACGAGGAACACCTAGTAGCCTACTGCCAGTCTTTAGAAAATCTAGCAGCAGAAGGTATAAAGGTCATTTGTTATAACTTCATGCCTGTGCTGGATTGGACACGCACAGACATCGCAATGAAACTACCACACGGTGGTACGTGCATGAATTTTGACCTGACTGATTTTGCGATGTTCGACATCCATATTTTGCAACGAGAATTGGCATCGAACGACTACGACTCGTCAGTAACAGATGCAGCACTTAAACGATTCCAAGAAAGCACCCAAACAACACGCGACGCATTAACTCGAACCGTTGTTGCAGGCCTACCTGGCGCTGTACATGCCTTAACGTTGAGTGAATTGCGAGATGCCCTAGCTACATACAAAGACACGGACCGTGAAACACTGCGACAAAACTTAAAGGCATTCCTCGAGGCCGTCGTACCAACCGCTGAACGCTTGGGCATGAAACTGTGTTGCCACCCGGATGATCCACCTTGGCCTATTCTCGGCTTACCGCGAATTGTATCCACTGAGGATGATCTTGCATGGCTTACCGGTGCTGTTGATAGCGTTGCTAATGGAATAACGCTGTGCACCGGTTCGTTGGGTTCACGAGGGGATAACGATCTTTGTGCGCTAGCCAGACGCTTTGCAGATCGTATCCACTTTGTGCATTTACGCAACGTTCGTCGTGCCACCAACAACGGCCCGACTTCCTTTTTCGAAGACGCGCACTTAGCAGGATCAACCGATATGGTTGAGTTTTTACACACACTGGTAACGACTCACCCAGATATCGCTACCCTGCCCATGCGACCCGACCATGGCCAGGAAATTTTGACCGACATTGGTCAAAACTCTAAACCTGGCTACCCTTTGTGCGGCCGCATGAGAGGCCTTGCCGAATTGCGTGGTGTTCTATTGTCGATAGAGTACGTTCGACATCTTGAATCCAAATAATCTATGACCCTACTGTCTTTATTGTTACAAGTAGCAGCAGCCACCATGCTGCTACTTTTCGCTGTGAAAACAGTACAAAAAGGCATACAGGCTAATGCAGGAATTGCCCTGCGTCGAGGTTTTTCAGGGCCTACTAACCGAATGAAGTCAGCCGCTGTAGGCACTCTGTCAGCCATGTTATTACAAAGCTCAGCGGCTGTTGCTCTATTAACAGCCAGCTTCGTAAGCATGGGAGCCGTCAACTTTTCTGCGGCTCTTTCAACCGTTCTTGGTGCTGACTTTGGTTCAGCATTAATCGTACTGGCCTTGTCTTTTCAGCTTGATTGGTTACTACCAACCTGCCTCGCTGTTGGTGGTTGGTTATATTTAAAATCTACCGGACGCCAGAGTCGAAAAATAGGTCAAGCACTGTTAGGTGTCGGCTTGATACTGCTTTCACTACAGTTACTGTCAGAAGCGTTTGAGCCGATTCGCAGCAGTTCGCACTGGCCTTCAGTCGTGGCCTATATGGAGGAGGACCTACTCACAGCCTTTTTACTTGGAGCTGCATTAGCTTTTGTCATTCACTCCAGTGTGGCCACTATTTTAATGTGCGTTGCATTGGCAGAAGTTGGCGCAATCACTCTTCCCATAGGCTTAGCATTAACGTTGGGGGCGAACTTAGGCAGCAGTCTAATCCCCGTATGGCTAACCCGCGATAATGCGATGGCATCACGCAGAGTCATCATCAGTAACTTCGTATTGCGTGGCACAGCGGCCACACTTGCCTTCCTAACACTCGATTGGCTTTGGCTGTTCATCAGTGTTCAGTTCGAATCGGCAGGCCAAACACTCATTGCAACCCACGTTGCTTTCAATGCATTGCTTTTATTGACTCTGCCTTTCATCGGTAGGCTTGAACCCTTGTTACTTGTGTTTATGCCCGACCCGACCATTGCCGAAGACCCCATAGCTCAATGGCACCTTGAATCGTGCCTTGTACCATCCGTAGGGCAAACTCCAGGCCTAGCGCTTGCGAATATTCGCCGCGAAATAATGCGGATGTCACAACTTGTCAATACCATGGCTCGCCCTGCCCTGACGCTATATCAGCATCCCTCAAGCACTGAACATACTCGGGTCCGTCAGAACAATAAGACACTCAACTCGGCACTCGCCACTATTCGCCAATACAGTGCCAACTTGCCTTATGAAGACATGAGCAAGCAAGAGCGCTACGAACTCAGGGAGCTACTCGACACAGCCATTGATCTGGTTGCGGCTGGAGGCATTATCACTACAAAACTCGGCGTTTTTGCAGAGAAAGTACAGGCGCAACACATACATTTCTCCGATGACGGTTGGAATGAGCTAGCGGAGCTTAATAGAAAAGTCATGGAAAATATGACCCTAGCTTTTGGTGCGTTAGCCGCTGACGACACTACCCTTGCCAGAACAGTCGTCGAAGCTGAGAACGGTATTCACGATTTTCAACGTCGTAGCCGCAAGCATCATTTCGAGCGTCTTCGTAATGGTGAAGGCGATAGTTTTGATAGCAGTGATATTCATCTTGAAACGCTATATGCATTCAAAGAATTGAATACAAAAATCACTGAAATTGTTTACCCGATTTTGTCCCGCAATGGTCACCTACTGGACAACAGACTCGTCATGAACACTCAATCATAAGCACAGCCCACAGAGAGATTACTTTGCTGCATCCTGACAGACTATTCTCAACAGATCCTTCAAAAAAGGCCATCGCACGACGGCTATACAACGAGGTTGGTACGCTACCGCTAATTTGCCCACACGGTCATACAGACCCTGCTTGGTTTGCAGATAACAACCACTTCTCTGACCCGACAGCCCTGCTAATACTGCCTGATCATTACGTGCGGCGTATGCTCGTCTCACAGGGTATTCAAGTTCTCGATATGCTAGATCCACAGGGTCAACTGGATCACCGTGCTATCTGGACATGCTTTGCAAAACACTATTATCTGTTTCGTGGCACCCCTACACAGCTATGGCTAGACCATACGTTTTCATCCTTATTCGGACTAACGAAACCGTTGTGTGCGAGTACTGCTGATACCTATTACGAGCATATTTCAAGCTGCATAGCTCAAGATAGCTTTCGCCCCAGAGCCATTGTTGAGCGTTTTAATATTGAGCTCATTACAACCACTGAAGGCCCCTGTGATACGTTAGAGCATCACCAGCACATTAACCAAAGTGGCTGGGATAAGCGCGTCATCAGCTCCTATCGGCCCGATTCAGTCATTGACCCTGACGCCCCTGGTTTTTTGCAAAACCTAGAGGCCTTAGGTCAGTGCAGTGGTGAAGACACGACAACATGGATCGGTTATCTCAATGCTCATAGAAACCGTCGAGCATTTTTCGCAAGCTTAGGGGCCACTTCAACTGACCACGGACACCCTACTGCGCAAACACTGGATTTATCGAATGCAGACGCCCAAAAGCTTTTTGACATCATAAGAACAGGTACGTCCAGCCCATCCGATCGCGAGAAATTCAGAGCACAAATGCTCACCGAAATGGCGGCCATGAGCATCGAGGATGGACTTGTCATGCAACTGCACGCAGGTTCTTATCGCAACCATAGTCCAACGGTGTTTGAAACATTCGGGACCGACCAAGGTTTTGATATCCCTCAACCCACCGCCTACGTCAATGCGCTCAAACCATTATTGGACAAATTTGGAATGGACACGCGCTTATCGTTAATTCTCTTCACATTGGATGAAACCAGTTATGGTCGTGAACTCGCACCTCTAGCGGGCGCTTACCCAACGATTAAATTGGGCCCAGCATGGTGGTTCTTCGACAGCCCAGCCGGTATGCTGCGCTATCGTGAAATGGTGACCGAAACCGCCGGCTTTTATAATACGGTAGGCTTCAATGACGACACTCGCGCACTTCCATCAATTGCAGCCCGTCACGACGTCGCAAGGCGCGTTGACTGTACGTTTTTGGCAGATAAGGTTGCTCGTCATATAATGAGCGAAGACGATGCTCGAGATGTTGCCATTGATCTTGCGTATTCACTCGCTAAAAAGGCCTACAAACTATGAGATTGTCTGACCAGTCCGTGAGCGACGTACAAGCGCAACTGCCGGACTATGATCGCAAAACGGTAAGTACCGGTATTGTTCATTTAGGCACTGGAGCGTTTCATCGCGCGCATCAGGCGGTTTACATTGACAGCTTGTTAGCTGGCGACAATGCGTGGGGGATTGTTGGAGCCTCTCTTCGAACGGCTCATACCGCAGACGCTCTGAATGCACAGGATGGTCTTTACACCTTAATCATTAAAGATGGTGGCGAACCTACTTTTCGAGTTATTGGCAGCATTAGTCACATACTTTGCGCCGCGCATAACGGGACCGCTCTTATTGAGCAAATGGCAGAACCCAATGTGCGTATCGTATCTCTTACCGTCACTGAAAAGGGCTATTGCCACACTCCAGCAACCGGACGTCTAAACACTGAGCATGCTGATATTCAGTATGACTTAGCTAACCCTGAACAACCTTGCTCAGCACCTGGCTTTTTGGTGGCCGCCTTAAACAAGCGACGCTTGAATGGTGCTGGCCCCTTCAGCGTTCTTAGCTGCGACAACTTGCCACACAATGGCAGCATCACCCAACAAGTGGTCACTGAACTGGCACGCTTACAAGATCCCGATCTTGCCGACTGGATTACATCGAATGTGACATTCCCGTCCACCATGGTGGATCGTATAGTGCCGGCGACAACTTCAGCAGAGACGGCCTTAGTGAAACAGATGACGGGCGCTGACGATACCAGCCCTGTTGCTAGCGAAGGCTTCTGCCAATGGGTCATAGAAGATAATTTCTGTGCCGGCCGCCCTGACTTTGAAGCAGTAGGTGTCGTACTAACCCATGACGTTGTCTTATTCGAGACTATGAAATTGCGCCTGTTAAACGGCAGCCATTCCGCGCTCGCGTATATAGGCTTATTGCGGGGTCACACAACCGTGGCCGAGGCCATGGACGATGAATATATTGCCTCTTTTGTAAAGTCGATGATGGAAGAGGAAGTATCCACAACATTGGTAATGCCAAAAGGTATTGATCTACCTCTCTACTGTGAGGCTTTACTAGAACGATTCCGAAACCCTGATTTGAACCATGCCTTAGCACAAATCGCTATGGACGGATCTCAGAAATTGCCTCAGCGAATTCTGGCGCCTATCCGCGAGCTTCTAGAAAACGGCAAACCCATCACTAAGTTGTCACAGGTGGTTTCAGCTTGGTTACTGTTTATCGGGTCTCGGAACGAGGCCGACTACACGTTTGCACTGCATGATCCACTGGCAACAGAGCTGCGCCATCGTATAGAGCAACTGGAACCCATCGACACAGGCTCGTATATAGGTTTATTGCTGTATCGGGACGTCTTTGGCGATACATTGGCAGACTCAACGACGTTTAGAGATGCTGTGGAGAAAGGCTGCGTTGAAATAATGCAATAGCCTGCGACAAAATATAAAATCACTTTGCCCCGCCCTCCAACGGCGCTCCCAGAATCACAGCGATTGTAGGGCAAGCTTGTATCGAAAGCCTCGGCAGGCACAACGGTGAGTTCAACCCGTTAATCAGCCTGCCTAAATCTTCGCAAATTCGACCCGGAATAAGCACTTTCCCTCCTGTTTAACCTCTATTCATCTTTGTGTTATCCAACGTTCAGCCTGTTGACAGTACCCTTTCACGCTAGCCCGAATACTATTTACCCATCGAAAGCGACACGCGTGTCACCACGCAGATCGTTTAATTTTGGGTATATGTTTTTTTAATTCGTCGGGATAAATATGAATCGTTTAAACGTTAAAACTTTGGGTTGTGCTATCGGCATGACAATGATCGGTGGATTAGTTGTTGCAGCCTCTGACAGCGCCAACCAAGTTGAAGATGATGTCATTGCAGCACAACGCGCTGCTCTGGCGACAAGTACTGACGGCGCAGGTTTCGGTCCACAGTCACCACGTGATATCGACAACATGGCTGGCAACAACGAACTCGTGTTCGAAGCAGCACCTGCTTACACGGACATGAACCTGTGCAATATCCATATGCACGAAGGCGCAGAACACAAAGGCGGACAATTCACCTCATTTGCGGGCAACGGCAACGGTGCAGGCTATAAAACGGGTTTTGAGTACAGCGGCGAACTAACCGCTGCTGAATTAACTGCGGTTCCGATGGTTGTCGGTGCTGGTGACAAAGGCTTACTCCAGCCAGGCGACACTATCGAAGTTCATTATGTGCACTCTTCGGCACAAGTGACACCAGGACCTACTCTAGGCGCCTGCTTGAGCGAGTCTATTATGAACCCTCAGCTACGCGTAGAAACTCAAGTCTATGTTGTGGTCAACGACGCCGATGCGCTTGATTTCGCCACGCTAACGGAGATTGGTGAAGTTGATGGCAAGATCCAAGCACTAAACATCCCAAATAATACAGGTACAGCGGTTCAATACGCAGGTTCCACGACTGGTCCTTCGTACAATGAAGTAGGTTCACCTTTGCAAGTTAGTTGGAGCGTAAGACCCGAAATTGCAAAAGTTGACATCTCGACTGTCGCTAAGTGGTTTGAAGGCAACGTATTCGACGAGAACCATGCTCACGGCGTGCGCAACTTGGTGACTAACCCAGAACTACTATCACCCATTTCAAAATAAACTCTGGTACTAGATACCGGCAGGCTCGTCTGCCGGTAAACTGAATAACTATAAGAAAAGTACGGCAGTTTGATTCTTGCCTCGAGAAGGAGTCGCGAGGCAATATTTTGCACTAATTGCCCATAATTTGAACAATTGTGTTGATAGAAAACTGATTAACGCGTTTTACACAGGTGGACACATGCTCAGGTTTGAAAACTACAGCCTGAAACGCAGGTTAGTCATTACAGGCTCCATACTTTTTGCCTTTGTAATACTCGCTTCCTTAGCACTGCTCTACACCGCCCAGAAATACAATTTCTATAATGAGCGCAGTGCAAGAGCACAACACGTTTATTCCAGTTATCGCGCCGTCTCCGATCACACCTACAGAAAACTCAGTGCCCTCGGAACCATCGTCGAGGAAGGCACGTTAATTAATTTACAAGAACGTTACCGCAACAAAAAAGCCCTTAGGGCGGCATTGCGTGATGTTCGCGAAAGTATTGCAGCAGAGCTCAGTCATGTGGGCGACGTTAATGAAGCCGCCGAGTTGGAACACTTCAACAAAATTGAGCTGCTAGCTGAAGAAATTATACGCGGCAGTGAGCGAGTACGAGTGACGGTGCAAGACAACCAACTCACAGATGCTGCAGCTGCATTGAACAAACTTCGCAGTCATTCAGTGGAAGGACATTTCATTCGACTCATTGATGAAGCGCTGGCAGAGGAGCTTCGAGAAGTACGCGAATCCCAAGTCGTTGCTCAAGAATTAAATACCGTTTTAATACGACTCTTATCCGTCGTATTCTTTTGTTTCGTTATTTTCGGTAACCTCTTACTATTTAGCACTTGGCGCGCCCTCTCTAGAAACCTCAAAGAGTTTGAAGTTGCAACCGACGCCTACCAAAGCGGAAGCTTCTCACATCGCGTATCCAACAACGTTGAGGAAGAATTCGCAGGACTTGCCAATGCGCTAAACAAAATGGCTTCTGAGGTGGAGAGCCAAAGAGATCGTGAAAAAAACACTCAAGAAAACTTAGAAACCATTATTCAGTCACGAACGTTTGAGCTGCGACAGAGCAACGGAAAACTAGCCGCAATCAGTGAAACCCGCAAACAGTTTCTGGCTGATATAAGCCACGAGCTACGCACGCCACTAACGATCATACAAGGCGAAGCAGACGTCAGCTTGCGAGGAAATGCGAAAACGTCCGATCAATATACTAGTGCTTTGCGTCGTATAAAAGAGCAAACAGTGCACACGACGCGTCTGCTTCAAGATCTTCTTTTTGTCGCAAGAACGGAAGACGGTAAAGCGCCGATACACAAACGAGCTGTATCTTTCGCACCATTGGTTAGTGATACATGCCATGACTTCAAGGTCATTGCGCAAGAACGTAATATTGAGATAATTCAGAACCTACCCGATCACGAAGTCGTCGCCAAAATCGATGCCGATCGCATTAAGCAGGTTGTCACTATTTTGCTCGACAACGCCGTTCGCTACTCGTATCCCAACTCGGTAGTTTCTGTGGTCGTATACGCGTTGGATGAGCATGTCATATTGGAGGTTAGAGACACCGGCATAGGCCTGAAGTACAATGAGGCGAGCGAAGTGTTCTCAAGATTCTATCGCGGCAATGAAGGCTCTGGTAAGGTCAGTGGTACTGGCTTGGGATTACCCGTAGCAAAAGCAATTATTGATGCGCATGGAGGTACAATCAGCTTGAAAGGTAAAGACGATGAAGGTACTACCGCCACGGTTACATTGCCCCTCGATACTGACATGAAAATTTTCAAATGAGAATATTGGTTGTTGAGGACGATGATCGAATAGCTGATTTTCTAACTCGCGCCCTCAACGCCGAAAGCCATGTATGCACTCGAGTCGACAACGGAGAAGATGCCGTTGCACTGGTGAAAAATGGTGACTTTGACATCATCTTGCTAGATTTGATGCTTCCCGGAATCTCAGGGATCGATGCCTGTCAGGAGATCCGCTTCCGTAAAATTAATATCCCTATCATTATGCTTACGGCCATGGATAGTATTGAGGACATCATCCGAGGCCTCAAAATGGGCGCTGATGATTACATGACTAAACCGTTCGACATAGACGAACTGCTGGCCAGAATTGAAACCGTTTGTCGTCGCAACCAAAGCGATGCAACCGTGAGCTCGATACTCAAGCTATCCGATGTCATCATGAATACTGACTCTAAGACAGTCAGTGTCAATGGTGAAAATATCGCGTTAACTGCAAAAGAGCTATCGATACTAGAGCTTCTCATGCACAAGCCTGAGAAACTGTTTTCTCGAGAACGTATATTGAACAACGTTTGGGGAGCCCATGTTGACCCCCAAACTAATGTTGTTGATGTCTACATCGGCAGGCTACGAAAGAAGCTAGGTAAAGACTCAGAGCCTTTCATAGAAACGGTCAGAGGCTTGGGTTATCGTATCGACCCGAACTTCGTAACTGACGCTTAACGGCTCCTGTTCTCAGTCAGCCCTAAAAGGACTGACTAACAACATTGACAGTTTATTGCGCAGGCAATCGTAAGCTGACCAAGTCAGTGCCCACAATAACATTCCCCTCAAAACCGCCTGCTACAACAGCATCTGTGTAGCTTGCCTCGGTCAGAGCGCCACCTGGAATCGGGTAAGGCCCTTGGTTCTTAGCCCCTAATGGCGGAATCAAATGCGTCAACATAAGATGCTTTGAACCGGTGCGCTTAGCCATTGCTCCAAGGTCAGTTGCTGTACTTTGACGAAAATAGATTGGCGGCGGAAAACCGCTGTTTTGATCTGGTCCCATAACAGGATGAATAGTTGAATGCACAACGATATCAGCCCCCATGGCTAGCTTTTCTACCTGTGCTGATGTTGACGTGTCACGAGGCGGCTTGGGCTTATCGTTGCCAGCATCACCACCTATAACAACAGAGCCTGCAGGAGTATCTACTCGGTAAGAGGCATGTCCTGGAATGTGTCGTGAGCCAATGGCTGTGACAACCACATCACCGGATGCCCAGACTTGAGTAGATTCTGCACTGGGTTGAAAGGCAACTACATTGATTAAATCTGCGGGACCGCCAGGTAGACGCTTTTTGTTCTCAGCCAGCCGCTGTGCCATTTCGCCAGATTCGATAAACGCATCACCCACATGCTTGGCGAGCTTTTGACAACTCAACACATGACCTGCCGGTGATTCTGCATCGGCACTACATACTAAATCGACCTTAGGTCCACCGGAACCAAAATGCCAACGCAACTGCATCATATCGGCAAGACCTTCTGTGTGGTCTGAATGCATATGCGTTAAGAATATCGCCTGCAGCTTTCCAACAGGGGATTTCGCTTTAGACAACTGCTGAGTGGTACCCCTGCCCGTATCAAACTGCAAATTGACAGCGCTGCAGTTGCTCTCATCATCGCCGTATTGCACCAACGTGCCTGAGCCTGCCTGACCATTAAAAACAGGTGGGCCGCCTTGCGTACCGGTTAACGTCACTTGAAGACAAGGCGCAGCTTGAAGCTGCATTGAACTCGTAAACAGAATAGCAACGGCTGAAAGCTGACAGGCTCTTTTCACGTTATCTCCAAGTTTTTCAAATTCGTTACCGAAAATTACGGGAGATACCCCTGATTGTCAATTCCATCACGCCAGAGAGCTCTTGTAGGTTTCCCCCAAAGTGTAAAATCGCCGCGACGTGGCGCCCACCCTATCGGATCTCACCACTTCAGCCTCTGACCCTATCGGCAAGGCAATTTGTGGACGAAAGGTCAAGACGCAATGATGGGTGCAGCATTCGTAAAGACATAATCTGACTACTTGGTTTCGAACGTTATTTACTCAACAGTAACGTGACTTTTTTCGTTCTTACCAAACGAAATACTCAGTCTTAAAAAAAACAAGAGACAAACTCAAATAACCACAAACTTTGCACATTTGATGGTTACCGTGGTGCGCATATCGCATGAAGCGGTTGTGACTACAACAGAGACTGAATAGACATTATATGAAAGCTACCTATCCTTTGAGCATTGTGCTGCCCATTGTCGCGTTGACAGTGCAGCCAGCGTTTGCCGCTGATCCAGATCAACCGGCCAATTTAAATTCGGCTGTTTACTCTAGCACTGCAGCAGAAATATTTTGGGACCGTTCTAGCGATGACGGTATTGTCGTAGCGTATGAAATTCGCCGTAACGACACATTAATCGAAATGATTGACGCGCTTAGCTACTTTGACTCGTCACTATCCCCTGCGACTGACTATGTCTATACCGTTATCGCTATTGATAATGAAGGTAACCGCTCTACAGTTGCATCAACATCTTTCCAAACGCGCTCATCTGAAGTGTCAGCAACGCTAGCTGCACCAACAAGCTTGAGTGCTGCCGTGTACTCACAAAGTGCTATTGAGTTATTTTGGGATCGCGTATCCACACAAGTACTCAGCTATGAGATTTTCCGTAACGGCGAATTGGTCGATGCCAATAGCGGTACAAGTTTCTATGACAGCTCTTTAACTGCTGACGACACTTACGATTTCAGTGTTGTAGCAGTTAGCGCTGACGGCAGCCGCTCAAACGCAACGTCTATCATGGTAGCAACTAGCGGCGGTGTTGACCCCGTTGTAATTCCTGATGACGAAACTGACGACGCTGACGAAACGGATAGCGGTGATGACACTGACAGCACTGACGGAACAGAAACCTCGTCTGACATCATTGATATTTATGACGCAATATTCACCGCTCGAAGTGCTGACTGTGCCGACTACGTTAATACGTATGATGCAAGCCCTGTCGACATTCAAAACAGCATAACGTTTGATGCAGATGTAGTCGTTACCGCTACTGACACTGAATGCACCATTACATCCAACTCTGTACCAAACCACGACTTCAATGACGACACAGCAGCATTCGCTGGCGGCGCTGAAGGGGCAACGATTTCAGCTACCGATACAGTATCCACAATTACTCGTACGCCTGCTATTGCAGACGAGCCTACGCCAATTTCAACAACATTGAAAAACGGTATTTTCCTAAACGGCGTGCGCTTAGATATCATCTCAGCAGGCTGCTACCGCCCTACTAGTGCTGATGCGGGTGAAGACGGAAACACAGGCTTCGGTTGCTCGACTGCCGATGCATGGTTACTTGACCCACTAGGCACTGAAGCAAAATTCGGTGCTGATTTGCACAACGCACACACTCAACCGGGTGGGCTCTACCATTACCACGGTGGACCAGAAGCGATGTTCGATGACAACCCAGGTAGCGAAGGCTCTCCTGTCATTGGTTTCGCAGCTGATGGCTTTCCTATCTTCGGAAGCTACTTTTATGACAACGACACAGGCGCTGTGCGTCAAGCATTGTCTGGCTATAGCTTGAAAGATGGCTCACGCGGCGAACGTAGTGATACCAACCCAGGCGGCGACTATGATGGTGAGTATGTCGATGATTGGGAATTCACTAATGCAGGTGATTTAGATTCGTGCAACGGTATGACCATTGATGGTCAATATGGTTACTACGTGACTAACACCTTCCCTTGGGTTATCAGATGTATCTCTGGCACACCAAATCCAACCTTTGGTAGTGCTGAAGCAGAAACAACTACTGGCGGACCTGGCGGTGGCCCTCCTGGTGGCGCGTAGTCTGTAATTTTATTAAAGTAATGCGTTAGTTCGAAAACGGAAAGTAGTGCAATGCGCTACTTTCCGTATTTTATTAAACGCTACTAATTTGCTAGAAATCACGGCCTCTCGCAATAGCGAGAACAGCCTTACCGCTTTACTCTTCTCAGATATTAAAGCGTAGCTGCCAAGCGTGTACCTTGATTAATAGCCCGCTTTGCGTCGAGTTCTGCCGCAACATCAGCACCTCCAATGAGGTGCACTAACTGACCCTGTTGTTGCAATGGCTCAAGTAGCTCACGCAAGGGCACTTGTCCCGCACAAACCACAACCGTATCAACGTCTAGCACTTGCGCTTCACCACCACGATTGATATGCAGGCCGTCATCATCGATTTTGACATACTCACAATCGTTGAGCATGTCCACACCCCGAAGACTTAATGCACGCCTGTGAATCCAGCCGGTAGATTTTCCAAGATCTTTACCGACCTTGGTATCTTTTCGTTGAAGTAAGGTCACGCTTCGCTTTGATGCATGCTTAAGGTTGAAATCAGTCACACCGCCCGGTGTTTCAAAAGAGGTGTCTATACCCCACTCCGCCATAAAGGTTAGAGGGTTTACGCTTGAATCATTTCCATCGTGTGAAATATATTCGGCAACATCAAAACCAATACCACCGGCCCCAATGATCGCTACTCGTTCCCCTACTGGTGCTTTGTCACGCAGCACATCGATATAAGACAGCACTTTGGAATGAGTGATACCGTCTATATTGGGCATACGAGGGCTGACCCCTGTTGCCAATATTACTTCGTCGTAATCGGCTAGATCTGCTGCATCTTCAATGCGTGTATTCAACTTTACTGTCACACCTGTCAATTCTATTTGACGCGAAAAATAGCGTAGTGTTTCGTTGAACTCTTCTTTTCCAGGCACTTGCTTAGCAATATTAAATTGCCCACCAATCTCAGTAGCAGCATCTATCAATGTTACCGAATGTCCTCGCTGTGCTGCCGTAGTGGCTGCCGCTAAACCCGCTGGACCTGCGCCAATAACGCAAACAGTTTTTGGCGCTGCGGTAGGTTTAATGACCAGTTCAGTTTCATGACAAGCACGAGGGTTCACTAAACAGCTGGCTGTTTTCTTCTTAAATACATGATCAAGGCAAGCTTGGTTACACGCGATGCATACATTAATTTCATCACTGCGACCTTGCATCGCTTTGATGGGAAACTCGGCATCGGCCAGAAAAGGTCTTGCCATGGACACCATGTCAGCGTCGCCACTAGCGACGATATTTTCAGCAACATCAACGGTGTTAATTCGGTTAGTGGCAACCAAGGGTATAGACACCTCCGGTTTCAACTTGCCCGTAACCGATGCAAACGCTCCCCTTGGAACCATGGCAGCAATGGTCGGTATACGAGCTTCATGCCAACCAATACCTGTCGTTATAAGTGTTGCACCAGCAGATTCGACAGCTTGTGCTTGCTTGACTATGCTGTCCCAATCACTGCCCTGCTCGACGAGTTCGAGCATCGATAAGCGATAAATCAATATGAAGTCTGGTCCAACCGCTTCGCGAACGCGGCTGACTATCTCTTCAGCTAGGCGTAATCGTCGTTGTGCATCGCCACCCCATTTATCGTCTCGCGTGTTGACGCGCGCTGATAAGAACTGATTGATCAAATACCCTTCGGAGCCCATGATCTCGACGCCATCATAGCCAGCCTCTCGCGCTAAAACAGCGCACCGAGCAAACGCCTTAATTTGAGATTCGATTCCTCGACTAGAGAGTGCGGTGGGTTTGAATGGCGATATGGGTGATTGCTTAGCTGAGGAGGAAACAACCAGAGGGTGATAGCCGTAACGACCCGCATGCAATATTTGCATACAAATTTTGCCACCTTCGGCATGCACAGCGTCCGTGACCTGTTGATGACGACCCACCTGCCAACGACTATTCAGCATTCCGGAAAAAGGTCCTAACCACCCACGGATGTTAGGGGCGATGCCGCCAGTCACTATTAAGCCTGCCCCACCTCTGGCACGCTCGGCAAAATATGCCGCTAATTTGGGATAATCACGTCGTCGATCTTCTAAGCCAGTGTGCATCGACCCCATCAGGATTCTGTTGGGTAAGGTGGTGAAACCCAGATCGAGAGGCTGAAATAACGACGGATAGGCGTTGTTCATGGAGATTCATGACCGTTGTCGGGGGCAAATGCCGAAGCGGTCATTGTAGGACAATCGAACTGGCGCGGAAAACGAAAAAGCGGGTCAATACGTTTATTGACCCGCTTTTTAGACTAAACAAGCTAACTAATTAACAACTAGCGCACCACTTGACCGCGCAGCTCACCACCGGTGTTCTCTGCAGAATGCACATTGATATAAGTACCGTCTGCCAACATGCTGGCGAGACCATCGGCATCGAGAGTTGATAGTTCAGCTGCAAAGTTTCCGACTTCAGCTTCATCCTGTACCAACGCTAAGATGACTGCGCCATTTTCTGTAGCGGCACCCGTGTGGATGTGAGAGGCCGTTGGCGTAATAATGCCGGACGTTCGTACTCTGACTTGGATCTCACCTGATGTCGTATTCAGTGTCACATACCCTGTACCTGTGCCAGCTGAGGTGACTGCAGGCACTTCATTGTCGCCAGACAAGTTCACGAGAATGACGTCGATGTTGCTTGCGGTGATTTGATCTCTGATTTCGCCGCCAGGGTACGCATCGGAATGAATGTTGACGTAGTAATCGCCGCGCAACATGCTTTCCATTTGATCGGCTGCGAGTACAGTTCCCTCAGGAACAACAATACCGGCCTCAGTAATTTCCAACGCGATAATAACGTCGCCATTAGATCCGGCTACCGCTTCATGGATGTGAGCCGCGATGGCATCAACACCATCGGGTGTTAATGAGCCGCTTAACGCGCCTGTCGTTTGATCGAGTGTTAATTCACCCGTGGCAACCGCAGTCGATGCGTTAGCTGGAATCTCTTGAGCGCTATTCGCCTCGATGGCAAACGACACTATATTCGTGCCTTCTGCGACCTCTTCGACTGTGTCATTACTGCTGCTACTGCAACCAGCCATAACTAACATGAGCCCAGCGACTGCTGTGCCTGTGGCAATTTTGTTTAACTGAAACGTTCTGAACATGCGAAAAATCCTCTGAATTAGTGGGCTGAAAAAGTACAACACCCGATACATTGACTCTAGATATTACGCTTAGTTCATGTTGAAATGAATTATTATTTCAATTAAATCATGCAATTAGAGCAACACCTAAGTGCTGAATTTTATTCCATGGGCTAAATTATTTTCTTCGAAGCTCCCACCTGCGAGCATTCTTACCGTCACAGAGCTGACTAGTCAGATCGCGCGCCTGTACTATCGCGCATGCTAAACGTCACGCTCACTGGGTATTTTTTGGCAATGGCTTTATCAGTTTGTTCGTCACTGAGTAGCCGCACCACCAACTCAGCAGCCACTCTACCCACCTCTGCAGGGTCGACTTTCACCGTGCTAATGGACGGTATTGAGTAACGAGACACTTCAAAATTACCAAAGCCTGCCACGCCAACATCGGTGGGCACTTGAATACCTTTTTCGCGCAGAGCGGTAAGCACCCCAAACGCCGGTGAGTCAGATACGCAAAAAATACAATCGATATCAGGAAAGTACTGATGCAGATTTTTGCCGACATCGTAGCCATCTTTGATGGACATAGGCGGATTGCCATAGCGAATCATTCTATGCGCCGATAGGCCAGCGTCTTCCATAGCCCGAGTGAAACCCAAACGTCGTGCCGAGCCTCGCGTCCATTCATCGTTGGTTTCGCACAAGAACGCTATGTGGCGATAACCCAGCTTAATGAGACGCTCTGTCATTTCATAGGAAGCTTGCTCATTGGAGAACCCCACCGTATAGCCAATAGGCTTCGGCGGTAACTCCCATAACTCAACAACCGGAATTTGTGCCTGCTTGAGCAGCTTGATGGTTCTTGCTGTATGGCCATCGTACGGAAGAGCAATAGCCTCAGGACGCCTTTTGAGCATGCTCTCAACGAGCTCCTCTTCCCGACTCATGGAATAATCGGTATGGCCCAACAACACTTGTAGACCCGTCGTTTCTATTGATTCTGTGAGCGCCTGAAGCATCTTGGCGTAGTGCACGTTATTCAATGACGGTATTAACGTGGCAACAAAGCCAGATTTTTTTGTCGATAAACTACCGGCCATTTGATCGGGCACGTAGTTCATCTTATTAACGATTTTGAGAACACGCTCTCGTGTGCTCGCGGACACAGCCCCATCTTTACGAAGCGCTCGCGATACCGTCATGCGCGATACGCCAGCAGCCTTGGCCACTTCTTCCATCGTGACCAGGCTAGGCTTGTCCTTACGATTCATTGTGCTGCTTTTCAGTCATATACCGTCCAGTGTAGCCGCATTCTGCTTAGCAACAAAGATCTACGGCATCACTTCCGGATTAACCAAAGAATCGTATGTAGTTGGGCGCCGGAATTTCGTAAACCTCACCAGTAGCCGCAATACGTCCCGACTCAACATCTCGACTAAATAAAGATAGCTTTGAGGAGTCTTGGTTGGCGACTATAACGGCTTTTCCACAGGGAGTAATTGAAAAATGTCTAGGAAATTTGCCTTCTGTAGCAACCAAATCAATACGCTCTAACTGACCATCATCAAGCACCTTGAAGATCGCTAGAGAATTGTCACCTCGATTTGACACGTAAAGAAAACGCGCATCAGGGGATAACTTAATTTCTGAGACGTATGAGACTTGCTCACGATCCTCTAACGTGGATGCGTATTGAATAGGTATTAGGCGAGGTTTTGAGACCTCAGGCTCCGAGCTGTCCAGCTGTGCAACACACACGGTATTAAACAACTCATTGGATACATAACAGATATCCAGCGTTGGATGCATCGCCATATGGCGCGGGCCTGAACCTGCTTCAAATTCGATGTGAGTGTCAGGCTCTAGCTGCTTTTTAACGGGGTCGTAGCGGTATTGAAAGACAGCATTCTCACCCAAGTCAGGGATGAACACCCATTCTTTCCAGAAGTGCGCGCAATGTGCGTGAGGCCCTACTTGTCTGTTGGTCCAATGATCTTCGCGAGTCGCCACTTGACGCCATTGATCTTCAGGACGGTAGAACTGCTTAAAACTTTGTATAACATTCCCAAGTCTGCCAGCTTCATCGACCTCTAGTACATCGACAATGGCGTCCCAATAATTAATGACGATAGCCACGTCTTTGTTAGGCGATATTGCAATGTAGCAGGTTGATTTGCCAGAGGCCTCAAATGAGCCAGCCAGTGTCATAGAGGAATCATCAGCGATGTTGTACTGAAGCACTTCCCCGTTGTTTTGTATGGTTTCAACAATGGCGTACATCATGGTTCCATTTGAATGCGGTATGAGTACCGCAGGGTTCAGAGCATCCAATATTTCTCGCTCAACTAACTGTCCATCTTTAGTGAGCGTTAAGCCATATATGCCTTGACCTGATGTAGGTGCATAGGGCTGATGAGCTAGTGCATCTAGATCCGTATAGGTACCGACTAGCAGGTTATAACTAGTGTCCAATGCTATGGATGTTGAACTCAAAATACTCTCCGAGAATATAGGACTAATGAATATTGAAACTAAAAATTACCGGGTGAAAAGCGCTTAGCCTTTCACAGCTCCTGCCGTCATACCCGTAATGATTTGACGCGAAGCGAATAACGTAAAAATAATTGGCGGTATAGCTAGCAGCATTCCTGTTGCCATGATGACGCCCCACTCCACGTTAAATTCAGACATGTTGTTAACAATAAGAATTGGAACCGTCTTGGTATCTCTGTCTGACAACGCTGATGCTAGGAGGTATTCGTTCCAAGCGATTCGGAACGTAAAGATTGCAGCCGCTGCAAGCCCAGGCTTTATTAACGGAAGCACCACCTTAAAAAACACTTGGAAGGGTCCCGCACCATCCATACGTGCAGCTTCTTCTAACTGACGAGGCACTTGAACAATAAAACTTTGCAGTATCCAGATAACGAAAGGCAGGTTCATGGCGACGTAAATCAAAATGATGCCCGAGTGCGTTCCGGCCAAGCAGACATCGCCTCTACCACCGAAGTTATCTCGAATGATTTCACCCAACCAACTACTTTTGGAAATACAGAACTCGTTGTTCCATAAACCGAATACTGGTACCAACAGAACTGCTGGCGGCACCATTCGAACCATTAATGTTGTGCCTGAAGCCGTGTCTCTTCCCATGAACCGGAAACGCACTAGCGCATACGCCGCCATGCACCCAATGACCAATGTCAGAACAGTAGACACTAGGGCTATGATCAACGAGTTGATGAATGCACCTCCGAACTTCAAACCGCAAAAATCGAGGTGTTCTAGTTCGTAAGGTAGTATGTCGCACAGTGCAGTTTCATAGTTTTGAATCGTGGGTAAAAACAACAACCCACTCGTACCGGAAATAATATCAACATCGAGCTTGAACGAGTTTACGAACATCAAGACGATAGGCCCCACCGCCATAATGATGAGCATAACGACGATCGCATAGAACGCTGGATGCTGAGCTTTTGAGTCTTCTATTGGCCCGGCCATTACACGCCCCCTTCCATAATTCGTTGCGCTTTGGCAGCCCGATACTCTTGCCAGCGGTTATAAGCCAGCATGAATAGAGTGAGCAGCATAAGCAGGATTAACAGGTAGTTGGACATAGCGGCTGCCACGCCCAGCTCACGAAACTCTGTTGCAGTTCTAGAGATTCGCAAAGCCAATATTTCAGTCGATAAACCAGGGCCGCCTTCTGTCATAACCAAGATGACTTCCAGAACTTTAAAGGCATCGATTAGTCGCAACAGTCCGGTAACGATCAATACCGGCATCATCAGGGGTAACTTGATATAAATAATTTGCTGCCACCCAGTCGCACCATCGATGCGAGCAGCTTCCAGCGCTGAGCGAGGCAATGATTGCAACGCGGCAAGCGATAGAATAAAAATGAACGGTGTCCATTGCCAGATATCGGCAATGATGACGGAGAGCAATGCGTGCTGCCCTAGCCAATCTACGGATTCCAAACCCACTGACTTTAGCGTGCGATTAAACACCCCAACAGTTGGGTGATACATATAGCGCCAGACCAATCCCACAACGACCGGTGCGATCATCATTGGCAAAATAAACAGTGTGCGCAGAATAGACATGCCACGTAAGTTTCTGTCGAGTAGTAATGCCAAGCCAACACCTAGCAGCATCTCTACACTGACAACAGACACCGCAAACTTTAGTGTCACGCCAACACTTTCACGAAAGTTAGCGTCGTTCCATAAAGTCACGTAGTTAGCTAAGCCCGTGAACTCGGACTCTCCTAACGACTGGCTTGGATCCCAATCTCGAAAGCTGCCGTACACCATGTACCCCAATGGATACAACAGCGCTAACACCATAATGACTAATGCAGGTGCTAAGAACAGATAAGGAGTGAGACGATTGAAGTTCGTTGCTCTCATGGCAAGATTCAATTCTCTAGTAATGGATTAGGGGGGGATGAACGCGCTACCGGTGGTTAAACCGGTAACGCGTCCTAACGACAATTACTTCCAGGTGTAATAACCTGCTTCTTCCATAACTACTTGGGCGCGAGCTGCAACGCCATCCAGTGCTTCTTGAATGTCTAAGTCTTCAGTGAGTACTTTAGACAGAGTCGTT
Source organism: uncultured Granulosicoccus sp. (assembly GCA_937991945.1). Taxonomy (GTDB): domain Bacteria; phylum Pseudomonadota; class Gammaproteobacteria; order Granulosicoccales; family Granulosicoccaceae; genus Granulosicoccus. The sequence goes on along the minus strand of CALKLO010000015.1, from coordinate 45,719 downwards.
CCTAGATCAGCGTTGATCTTGCCCCAGACAGGGATGATTGGACGCCAATCTGGATCAGCATGCTTCAGAGCTTCTCCAAACGTTGCCATGTGTGGGAATTTAGCATTCACCTCTGCATCGTTGTGTGTAGAGAAACGTGAAGGATTTCCACCAGCCATCGCAACTAGCTTGTCGCCTGCTTTAGACGTTAACCATTGCATCAGCAAGAAAGCAGCTTCTTTGTTCTCTGCATTCTTTGGAATACCAATTCCGAAGCCACCCGTTTGGCTGCCGCGACGTACATCCATTGGATGCATTGCCCAGCCTACTTTTCCAACCACTTTAGATTTCTTAGGATCATCGATCTGACCTGCAACTACAGTAGTATCGAGGAACATGGCTGTGTCGCCTGCTAGGAATGAACCCAGAGCTTCACCAAAACCAAAACTTGCAGCGCCTTCTGGACCACAATCAACGATTGTTTTCAGAGCCGTTGCTGCCTTGAAGCCAGCTTCGTTGTTTACAGTAGGGTTCCAGTTATCATCAAACACTCGTCCACCCATAGGTGCTAAGTGTAATAAGAATGCGTGGCTAGCGTGGTGACCAGATGCTGCACGAGAACTTAAACCGCCCATTCCAGGCTCTAGCTCAGGAATCTTGCAAGCAATGTCTAACATTTGCTCGTAAGTTTCAGGAACCTCTAGGCCATGCTTTTCGAAGATATCTTTTCGGTAGCCTAAGACAGATGTCTCAGAGCCGTAAGGAATACCGAATAAAGAACCGGTCTTGCCTTGTAGGTAACCTTTATTACCACCGGCAAAGCCGATGTTGTAAACGTAACCGTCAATTAAGTCGTCTGCATCGTATGAAGGATCAGCTAACTTAGGGTTCATGAAGTAACGCGCTAAATTCTCTAGTTGATCCGCATAAACGTAATCAGCTTTCGAAAAAACAACATAGGCGATTAAGTCATAATCGCCTTCGTCTTGACCTAACTCAAGTGTCTGGCGCTCACGCATTTTCAAGTAAGGCAGTTGATCAACTTCAACTTCAATACCGGTCTCTTTAGTGAACTCAGGCAATATTTTTCGTACCGCATCGTAGTGCGGGTGTGCCGGGAAATTTACTACTAACGTTTGTCCGGCGTAGTCATCATACGGTCCAGCCATGGCATGGCCCGCAATCAGTACTGATGCCGCCGCTGCAGTACGCAGCGTTTTGGTGATACTGAGCATGTACTCCTCCTATTGAAACAACAAAATAACGAGCGTTTGCTAGCTAATGGCTAGTTCGCTACTCGTGTCAAACAAATGTAATTCTGAGCTTTCGACTCTAAACCTCAGTTTTTCGCCTAAGGCAATCGGCGTATCGGATTTCAACTCGACCATGACTTTCTGGCCGCTGCAATCTCCGATAAGTACAGATTGAGCACCCACGTATTCCGACACCACTACATTGATGTCTATAGCGTTGTCAGATGAGGCACTCGGATCGAACAGTAAATCTGATGGGCGTATACCAATGTCAACACTCGAACCACTCAGTGAAGCGATTCGAGATTGCGTCAGCGCATCGCATAACAAGCGGAACCCTTCCCCTTCTAGGTATAACTTGTCGCCGGCTTGCACAACGCTTGCTTTAAGAAAGTTCATAGGTGGGGAACCCAAAAAGCCTGCAACAAACTTATTCACCGGTTTTTTGAAAAGCTCCTCGGGGGTGCCCTGCTGCTGAATGCGCCCTGCATCCATAACCACGATGCGATCAGCAAGCGTCATGGCTTCTATCTGATCGTGTGTCACGTAAATCATATTTTTGTGTACACGTTGACGCATCAATGCCAGCTCTGCACGCATTTGCGTACGTAGCTTTGCGTCAAGGTTTGATAAAGGCTCGTCAAAAAGAAACGTAGAGCTATCACGAGTTAGCGCACGTCCCATGGCAACACGCTGTCGCTGTCCGCCGGACAGTTCAGCAGGTTTGCGATGAAGAAAATCAGTCAGCCCTAAAATCTCAGCGACCTCGTTGATCTTTTTGTTGATTTCATCCTTTGGTCGTTTTTCCAAACGCAATGCAAACGACATGTTCTTGGCAACATTCATGTGCGGGTATAACGCGTAGTCCTGAAACACCATGGCTAGGTCGCGATCTTTAGGTTCTAGTTGGCTAACTGGGCGATCATCTATATAGATCTCCCCGCCTGACACCGTCTCCAGACCCGCAATCATTCTCAGCGTGGTTGATTTTCCGCACCCCGATGGTCCGACCAACACCGTAAATTCGGCATCGGCCATTTCAAGGTCAACACCATGCAGCACTTCAAAGTTGCCGTAGCGCTTAGACAGGTTTTCGAGCTTGATTTTCGGCATAACTTTATCGCAAGTCAGTTGTGGACGCCCTTTCGAGAAAAGAGCAATCGGTTCGCTGCATAAATGTTACCGGTAACATCTACTGGTTTCAATAATACATCGCACTGTATTTTGTGCAAGTAGTTTTTTAAAGAAATTTCAGCTAGTGCCCACGCAAAAGCCTATTTTTTAGACAATTGAGCTCATTTTTCGCAGCTAAAACTGGCGTGCTAGCCCCGTAGCTAAGCTATTTCGAGCATTTATAGTGAGTAACGCCACGCACAAGAAATATTTTTGCACGAACCCGCTCGTAACTTATCGAACCACGTGAGCTACGAAAGCCACGCAAGCTACGTGACCGGAATTGTCATAGCGCCCAGTCCATCCAGAGCAATATCCATAACATCACCCTTTACAACGGGCCCTACACCTGCAGGGGTGCCGGACAGAATGACATCCCCTGCCGCAAGTTTGAAATAATCAGACAGGTAGGAGATCATCTCAGGGACTTTCCAAATCATTTGGTTTAGATCGCCCTGTTGCTTCAACGCACCATTGATGGACAACTCAATACGGCCTTGCGCCAAATGCCCGACTTGTTCAACCGTGTGTATGGGACCGACAGGTGCTGATCGTTCGAAGGCTTTTCCGATTTCCCAGGGCCTACCTAATTTTTTCTGCTCACCTTGCAAATCACGCCGCGTCATATCCAATGACAAGGCATAGCCGAAAACGTGACTCAACGCCTTAGACACAGGGATATTACAGCCACCTGATTGGAGCATAACCGCCATCTCAACTTCATGGTGTACGTCCGTCGATTTTTCAGGGTAAACAAACTCACCTGATGCATCTAAGTTGTTAGGGTTTTTTTGAAAGAAAAATGGCGCCTCTCTATCAGGGTCGTGCCCCATTTCAATGGCATGCGCTGCATAGTTCCGGCCAATGCAATAGACCCGTCTAACGGGAAAAACGGCAGACGAACCAGCCACCGGTAGTGTGACAACAGGTGGCAGTGCAATAGCGTATGCAGGCATGTCGTTCCTCTAATGTACTTTTAATAAAGGTCTTTTACGTGTCAATTATGTCAGATGAAGAACAGTTTAAGCCAATTCTAAAAGCCCCTAGCGCTGCCATGACACTGAATGTAATACTGTAGCGCGAACCAGCTACCCTCTCAGACCTCAGGAAGGACACGCTTTTGAATATCGGGCAACGTTCAACACCCTCAGACTCACTGTACACAGACGACTTTAAAAACGCGTCATATTGGCTAGACGATGTCCTCGACTTTACCGTGCCCAACGCCGTGCTACCGCCCTCAGCAGATGTCGTCGTTATAGGGTCTGGGTACACAGGCTTGCACACAGCCATTCAAACTGCTGCCGCAGGGCGTGCAACCGTGGTCATCGACAGCGGCGATATTGGGCAAGGGTGTAGTTCTCGCAATGGTGGGCAAATCAACACGAGTATAAAACCTAGCGCTAAACAACTTGCCCGAAAATTAGGAATGGTAAAAGCTAAGGCTATTCGTCAAGAAGGGGTGAACGCCCTCAATTGGATCGAAGCCTATGTCCAAAACGAAGCCATTGATTGTCACTTCGAACGTAATGGACTGTATCACGCAGCACATACACCCTTTCACTACGAGGCAATATCACGAGAGGCTGAGCAACTAAACCGAGAAGAAGGTTTTGAAGAAGCCTATAGCGTGCCACGCAGTGATCAACGAACAGAGTTAGGCAGTGATGCCTATTACGGTGGCGTTGTATTCCCAAAGCACGCGGCTATTCATGCGTCTAAATACCATCAGGGCTTAGTTAAAAAAGCACTCAGCTTAGGCGTTACTTTTGTGCCGCACTGCCCTGCTACCTCCATCATTCGGCACAACCAAACCGGTGATGGTCAATTCTCCATTCAAACGTTAAACGGCATCATAAAAGCTCGCGATGTCATGATTGCAACCAATGGCTATACCACTAACCTGACACCGTGGTTTCAACGGCGCGTTATACCCATCGGCAGTTACGTCATAGCTACAGAGGCACTACCTAGCGAACTGATGGATGAGCTTTTTCCCAGTCACAGAGTCGCTAGCGATAGTTGCAAAGTGATTTACTACTATCGAGCATCCCCTGATAGAAAACGTGTTTTGTTTGGTGGGCGTGTCTCTGCCAATGAAACAAACCCGATGGTGAGCGGGCCACGGTTGCATCACCAAATGAGCCGCATATTTCCACAGCTACGTGACACTCGAATTTCGCATTCTTGGACTGGCACCGTTGCCTATACCTTCGACGAAATGCCTCATACCGGTGTCCACAATGGCCTTCACTATGCCATGGGGTTTTGCGGCTCAGGTGTGTCCATGTCCAGCTATTTGGGGATGCGAGCGGGCCAGAAAATTATTGGCAACCCTGACGGCGCGACTGCACTTGATAACCTTCCATTTCCTACAAAGCCTTTATACACAGGTAAACCGTGGTTTCTGCCAGCAGCCGTTTCTTTGTATGCGTGGAAAGACAAAATAGAATACACACGAGCCGCTCGTAAAAATCCCTAATGGTTCATGTGGTATGAGCGCCCTATTTAGTAATTTCTGACACCGGTGTCGGTGGAAATGCGCGGCACCAATGCTTTGAGCACAGCCGTCATATCAATCGTACCGACAGGCGTCCCCTCTTTAGTCACGATAAAACCGTGGGATATATCACCACCCGAACGCGCAATGATGCTCTCCAGTGTGTCGTCATGATCAACCTGGCCTTGGGTATCTGACGGTAATTCACCGCTAAGCGGCAGCATGATAGAGCGTGCCCGCAATACTCGCGCTCTATTGATATCACCCACAAAATCTTCTATGTAAGGATCACAAGGGTTAAGCAGTATGTCTTGTGGCTCGCCTTGTTGAACAGTATGACCATCCTTCAAAATGACGAGGTGATCTGCAATTTTCAATGCTTCATCTAAATCATGGGTGATGAATACTATGGTCTTGTGTAGATCCTTCTGCAGCTCTAATAGTAGGTTTTGCATGTCAGTTCTAATCAGCGGATCTAAGGCTGAAAAGGCTTCATCCATCAACATGATGGGCGCATTAGAGGTCAAGGCACGCGCGATACCGACTCGTTGCTGCATGCCGCCAGACAACTGATGAGGGTATTGGTTTTCAACACCTTTAAGTCCGACGCGTTCTAGCCATTTATAGGCTTCTGCGTTAATAGCGTCTTCCTCTTCACCACGAATGCGCATAGCCATGCCTGCGTTTACCAACACACTGCGGTGCGGTAGTAATGCAAACTTTTGAAATACCATGGACATTTGCGACTGACGTAGCTCGCGTAGTTGTGACTTTGAGTAACTCATGACATCGACACCGTCGACAAGAATTTCACCGGCGGTGGGTTCTATGAGTCGATTTAAATGCCGAATGAGTGTGGATTTTCCTGAACCGGATAATCCCATGATGACGGTGATCTGCCCCTCGCCCATCTCGACATTGATGTCGCGTAGGCCAAGTACTTGCCCGTATTGGTCAAGTAGGTCAGTTTTGTTAACGCCATTTCTGACGTGCTGCAGCCCCATCTTTGGGTTGGTACCGAAGATCTTGTATAGATCTTTAATAACAACCTTGGCAGGTACCGATGCTTTGTTTAATGTGTAATCTGAAGCCACGTCTTTACATTCCTATTAGTGGCTTTGGGCCGCGTTGATTCTTGCCAAGGAGGCCTTACTGACTCGGTCCAGCACAACGGCGAGTAATACGATAGCGAACCCTGAGACCAGGCCGACCCCTAACTCAAGGTTACGAATGCCCCGCAATACCAGTGTGCCTAAGCCTGGAGCAGAGACAAGAGAGGCGATAACGACCATGGCCAGCGCCATCATGATGGTCTGATTAATTCCAGCCATAATGTTGGGCAACGCTAAGGGTATCTCTACGCCAAATAGTTTCTGACGGGAGGTCATGCCAAACGCATTGGCAGCTTCAATAACATCTTTGTCCACTAAGCGTATTCCAAGATCGGTAAGGCGTACCACCGGCACTATGGCGTACATGATGATCGCTATGCCATACAACTTAGACTCGGTAACGCTGAATAAGAATATAAGCGGTATTAGATAAACAAACGATGGCAAGGTTTGCAACATATCCAATATGGGAATGGTGAACCGTTGAAAGGTATTACTTTTGGACATGGCAATGCCTATGGGCACCCCCATGAGTACGCTTAATATCGTACACACGAATATGATAGATAGCGTTTGCACCGCATACGTGTAGTGATCGATAAACGCTAACAAGAAGAAGGAGAACGCGACAAATATGGTCACCAGTACATTACGCGAGGCGTAGTACGTAAGCATTAACATCAATGCAATGAGCAACCACCAGGGTGTACCTACAAACAGAGACAAGGCCCCGTCGAGCATCCAGCTAAGCGGTTGCGTTAGTGGGTCGAGGACTACTTTCATTTTGTCCTTAACACCGAGAAACGCTTGTTCAATTGACGCTGTAAAATCGCGTGTGCGTATGACCGCTTCACACGATTTGTTGAGTGTGTCCAGTGATGGAAACGGTACTTCCCACCAACTCGTTTCAGCAGCACCGCCATTGGCTTTAGCGAGTAAATCCGCCATGCTCATTGTGCCTTCTGACTTCGTAGCGTTACACCACTCGCGTAAACCTACCGTATCGAAGAACCAGTCATAAGCAGCCAATTACACACCCTCAATAGAAAAGGCGGCGAACACCGTGAAGTTCACCGCCTGTATGACTCAATAAAAAAAACGTAAGACCCAAAGACTACTGAGTTAAAGCAGATAGCTTAGCTTTAGCATCATCACCTAACCAGTTAGGCCATACTTCTTTGTAGCTAGTTAGGAATTGAACAGCCGCTTCATCGGCTGATGCGTTGTTGTCTTCTTTCCATGCCAACAACTCACCCATCTGAGCGTTGGTGAACGACAAGTTACGCATCATGTCAGTCACGTCCGGGTTTCCAGCGGCAAACGTATCTGACACGACTGTTGTCACGATACTCTTAGGGTATGCAGCAGCCTTAGGCGTTGCACAATCTTCCAAACTGTTGCACTCGTGTGTGGCTGCATCATGAGGTCCAATGTCTACCTGAGTCATAGGGTACTTACCCAGAATAGAAGTTGGCGCCCAGTAGTAACCGAACCAAGGCTCTTGGTTTTCAAAGGCAGCACCGATGCTGGCAGCAAGCGTCTCACCCGAACCATGAATGAAGTCTTCCATGCCGCTCTCACCAAACGAGGCTTTTGCCATATTGGTGTTGATGACCTGACACGTCCAACCGACTGGGCAGTTATGAAAACGTCCGCCAACCAACTCAGGGTTAGCCAGTACACCTTCTAATGTGGCCAGTTCAGGATGCTTTTCAACGAGGTAGGTAGGAACCCACCAAGCTTCTACACCACCGTCAGAGAGAACTTCGGTGAGGGGTTCAATTTTGCCAGACTCGACTAGGCCGTTATAGGCAGGTGCGCCATTCGTCCAGACTTCCGTCAGGATATCTGGCTTGCCAGTTTCAGCCAGTGAGGCTAGTGCAGGCGTAGACGCTGAGGGCACAGCAGTCACAGAACAACCGTAGCCCTGCTCCATTAAGAACTTAGCAACCGCTGTAACAACTCGCGCCGAATCCCAATCCATTTCCGTGATGGATACTTCACCGCAGTCAGCAGCTTGAGAGTTGCCTGAAAACGCAGCTAGCAGCGCGAGCGCTCCAATCGATTTTTTTAAGTGTTTGATTTGCAAAAGTATTTCTCCAAGAGTTTAGACCTTCGTCGTCAATCATAACGTTATGAAGACCTTATGGCTAATGCGGGTATCTGATTAGGGTATTAAACGAATCAAAGTGCAGGGTATTCATGATCAAACGATTTCGTGGCTCGCTGGGCTGTAATATACTGAGCAACACGGCATTTCAGCCCAACCAGTGGAAACCGATCAACCGTGACTGTCATCACCTGCATTGAAGATTTCAAACCCATTTACAAACGTCGTGTACCGCGTATGTTTTATGACTATGCGGAATCGGGTAGCTGGACCGAGCAAACGTTTCGCGAAAACAGCAGCGATTTTGATCAGCTGTACTTACGACAACGCGTCGCCGTCGATATGTCGGGCCGAAGCACTGCCTCAAAAATGATCGGACAAGATGTTGCCATGCCAGTGGCGTTAGCGCCCGTGGGCATGACCGGCATGCAATCGGCAGACGGAGAAATCAAGGCGGCAAGAGCTGCTGAAAAATTTAACGTCCCGTTCACGTTGACCACAATGTCTGTCAACTCTATCGAGGAGGTTGCAGCCGCAACGACCAAACCTTTTTGGTTTCAGCTGTACACCATGCGTGACGAAGACTTTCTGTTCCGACTTATTCAGCGTGCCAAAGATGCCAACTGCTCTGCCCTGGTCATAACGCTTGATTTACAAATTGTTGGGCAACGTCATAAGGACTTAAAAAACGGATTGTCTGCGCCTCCTAAGCTAACGCCCTCAACGGTTGCCAACTTGATGACAAAGTGGCGTTGGGGCATAGAAATGTTAGGTGCCAAACGTCGTAACTTAGGCAACATAGTTGGGCATATTGACGGTGACCCATCTGAGATGATGACCTGGATTGGCGATCAGTTTGACCCCACTCTCGATTGGGACAAAGTCGCTCGTATCAAGCAAATTTGGGGCGGCAAAGTCATACTCAAGGGCATTCTGGATGTTGAAGATGCTAAACGTGCACTAGAAGTCGGCGCCGACGCTATCGTCGTCTCCAACCACGGCGGACGACAGCTCGATGGCTGCTTGAGTTCTATTCGTATGCTGCCTTCTATATTAGAGGCGGTAGGTGATCAAATAGAAGTGCACCTAGACAGCGGTATTCGTTCTGGTCAGGACGTTCTCAAAGCACTGGCTATGGGCGCAACCGGCGTATTTATTGGCCGTGCTTACATTTATGGCTTAGGGGCTATGGGTGAGAAAGGTGTTACCCGCGCTTTAGAGATCATCCACAAAGAGCTGGATGTTTCCATGGCGCTGTGTGGTCGAAAAAATGTTAACGATTTAGATCGCGACATTTTAATGATTCCAAAAGACTTTGAAGGCAGCTGGCAGTAGCTCAAGGACCCCCTATGAATTCATCTTCCGATATTATTTTCCACAACTACCCGCAGTCACCGGTAGCGGAGAAAGTGAGAGTTGCTTTTGGTATCAAGGGCCTAGCTTGGCGTGATGTTGAAATACCACGTATCCCGCCCAAGCCATTATTAACGGCACTAACGGGTGGCTATCGTCGAACACCGGTCATGCAGATCGGCTCTGATATTTATTGCGATAGCCAATGCATTATTCGCGAGTTAGACAGACGCTTCCCCTCCCCAACCTTTATGCCAACAAAAGACGCAGGCTTAATGTGGTGTCTAAGCCGATGGACTGATGGTGCCTTGTTTGATCTGGCCGTGAAAATCGTACTTGGCTCTGCAGGCGATGCACTCCCAGCAGATTTTGCCGAAGATCGTGGCCGACTCTATATGGGTGAGAACTGGGCTGAAGGCTTACGAACTGCCAATGCACAGCTGCCGCATTTAGTGGCACAACTGCGCGCCCCACTTAAATGGCTAAACGAACAACTGGGTGACGGCCGGGACTTTCTACTCGGCGCATCGCCTGCAGCCATTGATGCGCAGTTGTATCATGTGGTTTGGTTTGTACGCGGCCGTTGGAACGGCGGCCCTACCATGCTTGCAGAATTCCCAGACCTAGTCCGTTGGGAAAGCAACGTTAATGCACTGGGTCACGGTACATCGAGCGCCATGAGTGCAGAAGCAGCCATTGAATGCGCATTGTCTTCACAACCTGTCACCACATTAGGCGTTGCCGAACATGAGCCTCAAGGGTTAAGTGTTGGAGATAGAGTTACCGTACATCCTGATGTAAACGGTGGAGAACAACCCGTAGAAGGTACGGTGAGAATGGCCGATGCCGACACTATCGCTGTCGATAGAACCACTGATGAAGTGGGCACAGTCTGTGTGCATTTTCCACGTGCAGGTTATCGAATAGATACGAATTTGTAAGTCGTTAATTTGTCTTTATAGATAGCACTAAACACGATACAAATGATTATCCCATTGAGCGCCTTGCCAGACAGGTGGGCGCTCAGGGTTCTCGGGGATGAAACGCATCTCCCCTGTTCCACTACTTATTAGATAAGGCTCATCTTCTGGGTTTTCGTTTGTTTCGCAATGGTTGGTATCAACGCTACCTGTTGCGACACCACTGCAATCCAACATTGATATTTGTTCGAGTATTTGCCCACGCGCCTCGTCTACGCGAATGGCTAAGTTCCCCCTCGCGGCACTTAAAACAACGCTGTTTTTGTTAACGGCTATTGATGAAAAATACCCTTTTGCCGCTTTGACTAAGTCTGCAGACATCGGTAACAAAAACACATCTGATCGTGACATCCCATTTTTAAAACTTGCCACCGCAGCGCTTACATTAAACCAACCTGCCAACGACTCGATAGTATCCGTAGTGCCTTCATACTGCCCCGCAAACCAGATGTTACCGCTGCAGGTAAATTCTATATGGCGAAGAGAGAGCTGATGCTGTCGCTCGGGCAACACGTGTTTAGCCACTAACTGACCAGTTCGCATATCTAATAAGCAAATTGATGGCTGCATGTTTGAGATATTGAGTTTATCTCTACCCGTGCTTGGATGAGTTTTTATCCCACCGTTTGCAACTACCACTAGTTGCAACTCAGGAATCACCTTAATATCGTGTGGGCCAAGCCCATGACTCAACCATTCACCAACCCGACGATACCCTTGCGTGACATCGTACAAGCCTATGATTCCACGCTCGCCATCGTAGTCATTTTCTGTAGTAAATAATAAATTACCGCTTACTGAATAAGCACCATGCCCGTAAAAATGTCGGCCTTCGGGTGGGCTAATAAAAATGGGCTCAGCATTAGACTGCGTGTTGATACAACACATGTAGCGGCCCGGCCTACGAGCAAACATCACAACCAATCCTTTTTTAGAAAAAGCTGCTGCACCATGGGCACGACCCGGCAACGCAATTCGCTTTAGTGGTTGAGCTAAATCATCCAACAACACCGCTTCGAAATCGTCTTCCCCGCGCTTACGAGCAGCGATATAACTTGCCCGCTCAGCGTCGTTAGCTTTTTGCCCTGCTGGCGATGCGCTGGGCCACAGCAATGCGGCACTTAACGGCAACACAGACGCCAGATAATGTCTTCTTCTTAAATCCATAACGCTAGTTTAGCAATGGCGTCAGGTTAATCGCAGGCTCATCGTTATCAAGGCTTGCACCTTTGATAATTTTGTAAACCTCACACCCGCGGCAGTAATTTTCCGCACACTTTTGTTGATGGTTGGTCAGCTTGATGTCAGCTCCCCATCGCAAAAGTAGCTCTAGACAGTCTGCACTACCCGATAGGCAGGCGTAGATACACGGCGTGTTGCCTAGGCCATCCTTAAAGTTAACGTCTGCCTGATGGCGTAATAGAAACCAGGCTAAATCTGAATTGTTACCCAACACCGCATAACACAGAGAACTGGGCTTCCCACTGGGCGCAGCATCTGCTGGCAGGCCTGTATCTAGGTAATGTCGGACAAGATCACTGTCTCCTAACGCCGCCGCTGTAATCAATTTTTTCTCAGGCGCTTCCCATTTAGCTTGATGCTTCGTTATATCAATCATCGTATCTCCCTGTATTTATTACTATTTCTCTTAAATTTGAAGGCATACACAGCTGGCATGTAACGAGCTGCCTAATACCCTAGCTATTTAGTCGGATATAATATTATAATACTTAACACGAATCATTCTCATTTCTTTTTACATTACTGTTTACGAGGTTACTTATGCGGATCCCTATTTTGCTCACAGCCGGCACCTGCTTGACTTACTTGGCCTACGCCACCTCTTCGCAGGCTGCAACAGTCGACCCAGCGGCAGTTGTTGATACGTATTCCAATATTGCTGCCGCAGCCTATGAGGACTCACTCACAACAGCCAAAACGTTACGAACATCTATCGTTGAGTTTTTAGATGAACCTTCAGCCGACTCATTAAGTGATGCACGCGCTGCTTGGATTTTGGCCCGTGTGCCTTATCAACAAACAGAGGTCTATCGATTTGGTAACGCCATCGTTGACGATTGGGAAGGCAAGGTAAACGCTTGGCCGTTGGATGAAGGCCTCATTGATTACGTGGACAGCAGCTACGGCTCTGAGTCGGAAGAAAACGGTTTGTACACGGCAAACGTTATTGCCAATGCACAACTGAGCATTAATGGCCAAAGCATCGATGCATCAACGATCACCCCTACCCTGCTTAGCGAACTACACGAAGCAGGCGGAATAGAATCCAATGTTGCGACGGGCTACCATGCTATTGAATTTTTACTGTGGGGACAAGATCTCAACAACGGTGGTGCCGGTGCAGGCAATCGTCCTCATACGGATTACCTGACACAAGACTGCACCAACGCAAACTGTGATCGCCGCGCACAATATTTACTAGCAGCAACCGACTTACTAATTAGTGATCTTGAAGACATGACATCTGCTTGGTCAACCACTGGAGAGGCTCGCGCAACATTAGCCAACAACGGTGTGGACAGTGCATTAAGCGCAATGCTGACCGGTATGGGCTCATTAAGCTATGGCGAGCTTGCCGGCGAACGCATGCAACTCGGTTTAATGCTGCATGACCCCGAAGAAGAGCATGACTGTTTTGCAGACAACACTGCGGCATCACACTACTACGACGGACTGGGCATTCAGAATGTTCTTCTAGGAAGCTACACTCGTACAGACGGCAGCATAGTAACCGGCCCCAGCTTGGTCTCTCTTGTAGAAAACGTTGACGCAGACTTGTCAAAAGAACTCATGGTTGATATTGCAGCCAGCGTTATGGCTTTAGATTCAGTCTATGAAAGTCAGAAAAATGGGAAAGCTTACGATCAACTTATTGCCGAGGGTGATACCGAAGGTAATGCATTAGTACAAACAGCCATTGATGCCTTGGTAAAACAAACCAGTGGAATAGAAAGAGCAGTTGTTGCTCTGAATTTAGAAGGGGTTGCCATAGAAGGTTCAGACAGCCTAGATAACCCAACTGACGTATTTCAATAACATCGATAACAGCTCGCCAGTAAAGCGCCTAGACACACTATGAAGAAAACAACACGTCTCGGCGCTATAGCGCTCACCGGACTACTGAGTAGTCCGGTGATTCATAGTAATGCGAGTGAGTTAGCCACTGTTACGCCCACAGGCAGTTTACCAACCTCCCTATGGTCTGATAATGATCGCGTGCGCGATGTGCTCCAGCCCACCACAGATTTTTCTACAGCAGAAAAATTCGAACTGCTGCAAGGCGGCGCGGGTTCATCAAAAAAATCAGCAGACAGAAACGCCTACTCTCAACACACACAAACACTCGATTTTGAAGGTCTGCAGAATTTTAAAATAGGCAATGCCCTTTTTAACAAACTATGGGTGTCGTCACCATCATCGACCTTAGCCTCTGACGGCATAGGACCCTTTTACAACGCACGCGCTTGCCAATCTTGTCATATAAAAGATGGCCGAGGGCAACGCCCTATGCAATCTGAAAAAACGGCATCGTTTCTTTTACAGCTTAAAAACAAACAAGGCGATCAATGGAATGCTGACCCCGTCTATGGTGCACAACTACAAACCTCTGCAGTACCGGGAATACAAGCTGAGGCACTGGTGCGCATTGATACCACACCTATTGAACTTGAATTAGACGACGGTACTCTAGAAACACTACACCAGCCTAGCTATCATCTTATCGATTTAGCTTACGGCCCCTTGCATGAAGACACAGTGATATCACCACGTCTAGCGCCTTCAATGCCTGGACTGGGATTACTGCAAGCCATTGATGAGCGTCATATCCTCGCCTACGAAGATCCAGACGATGCAAACAATGACGGTATTTCCGGTAGAGCCAACTGGCAACTAAATTCAGACGGCACCAAAAGCATGGGACGCTTTGGACTTAAAGCCGCCGCCGCCAGTATTCGCGTGCAAACAGCTCATGCCTTTGTTACCGACATGGGACTGTCCTCATCACTGTTTAACCACCCTAATGGTGATTGTACAAAAGCCCAAAGCGTCTGTGACAACCTAGCCGATGGCGTACAACAGCACCTAAGTGACTACGAGGTAAGCGATGAAATTTTAGAGTTGGTCAGCTTTTACTCTGAAAATCTTGCAGTCCCTGTACGACGAACAATGAACGCTGAAAACGTCTTGAAGGGTAAGTCTTTATTTTATGAGGCCAACTGCATCGCTTGCCATACACCCAAACACGTCACAAGCAAAGAGGCTGCACAACCCGAACATCAATTTCAATTGATATGGCCGTATACAGATTTACTACTGCATGACATGGGTGAAGCACTGGCTGACAACGCTGGCGAAGGAGAGGCTACCGGGCGTGAATGGCGTACCGCTCCCCTATGGGGAATTGGCTTGGCACAAACGGTTAATCCTCGTACCAGTTTTTTACACGATGGCCGAGCTTCAACGCTACTTGAGGCTACGCTATGGCACGGTGGTGAAGCCGAAGCATCAGCCAATTATGTTAAAGCTATGTCTGCTATTGAGCGCGACGCTTTAGTTAGTTTTCTAGAGTCGCTATGACCTATCTTCACTATCAAACCAGCACTATGCCATTTTATAAGCGTACTTACTTAGCGTTAGTGTTGGTAGCAGTCGGGACCACAACGTCAGCCTTTGCAAACGAAGATAAACGTGTAAAGGACATTGCCAAAAACCTCGTATACGATATCTATCAACCTGCATTCAAAGACTTCGCCAACGTCGCCTCAGCGCTGAGTCAATCTGTAGAAAGTCTGTGCGAAACACATGCGGTGTTGCAACTTGAGGCATCGCGTAAGGCATTTAGCGCTACGGTCAATGCCTTCTCACTGATTGAGCTTCATCGCTTAGGGCCGATGCTTACCAATAATCGCTACAACAAACTATTCTACTGGCCCGATACGCGCAACGCAGGAGAAAGACAGCTACGTAAATGGCTTAACGAGGCTAACAATAAAAGTACTGCCCTACTCACCATTTCTCAAAAGAGCGTAGCGGTTCAAGGCCTACCCGCATTAGAACGCTTGTTATTCGACAAGGCGGCACAAAGCGAGCTCACGCTATCGTTCAATGAAAACTCGCGCTGCGCAGTAGCGAGTGCGGTTGCTGCCAACATCACCGAGTTGGCAACCGATATAAACGATGCCTGGTTAGATTCCGTTGGCATTCAGAACAGACTCCTGCACCCATCCAAAGCGGATCCACTTTACCGAAACTCAGAAGAGGTACTTCGCAGTGTCATGACGCAGTTGTCTGTCGGGCTAGAATTTTTACGTGTTCGTAAGCTCAGCGTGTTACTGGACGAGACACAAAACTTAAATCCAACGATTAGAAAAGCACCGTTTTGGAAAAGTGACAACACCCTAGTCAATATCCAAGGCAACCTGATGTCATTGGAAGCGCTCGTAGTTACCAATGGCTTAGCGTCCACAACCACGCTAGAAAACGAGCTGGCTTTTGAATTTAACGTAGCGTTAGGGCATGTCAAAAAACTGATGGCGCTGGAGGTATTAACAACCTCACAAGATACGTTCACTGATGAGGCTAACAATCTTCTCAAAGCTCTATTCAGCGGGTTGAACGCTCTTCACGCAACTATCTCTGAACGACTTGCCACAGAACTTGGCGTGCACGCCGGATTTAACAGCGAAGACGGCGACTAAGAATCTCCCCCACTTTTTTTTAGGCAACGCAGCAACGCCTGCACCTTCGCTGTTCGGTGTACATCGACATGAGTGACTAGCCACAACGACGCCGACCAGGCCTTGTTGACCGGCAAAACAGGATGAAAACCACTGTGCTCTGTCACATCAACATCACTTAAAAATCCCAAACCTAAGCCTTTGGCTATTGCCTCAAACTTAACCTGCATATCGCTAGTACTCAGTGCAATCTGCTGAGGGGCTACGTGCTCTTCTATCCATTTATTGAACAACTGTGGCCCCTTGTTGGCTGAGGGGAGAACGAACTGGTGCCGCTCTAAGCCCTCCACACCTCGAGGCAAACCATAGCGCGACACATAGGTGTCATGCGCATACAAGTTAAATGACACTTGCTTAAACAACTGAACAATGTAGTCCGGATGAGAGGGCTTACTACCCGCTCGCAATGCAACATGCGCCTCACCGTGTTCAAGTTTTTCTAGATCCTCAGTCACCGACACAATGACTCGGCAGCCAGGGTTATGAAGCCGAAAGTCCGCGATAGGCCGCATTAGCAGCCGAGAGAATGCGGCCAGTGTGGTGATTTTAATGTCGCCTTCAATATGCGCTTTATTGACGTGTGCTCTGCTGACAAGACCATCGATGAGTTCTTCAGTCTTTTGAGCCGTTCTAAGTACCTCCTCCCCCAATTCAGTTAGGGCATACCCTTTTGCGTGTCGCAAAAAAACGCGCGCACCCAGCTCAGCTTCCAACGCATCGATGTGCCGGTTCACCGTTGCGCGGTGTAAGCCCATGGCATCGGCTGCTGCACTCACCGTACCCAGCTTGGCCACTTGATAGGCGGTTCTTAACTCCGTCCATTTATCCATGCGTATATGTACATTATTCGCGCATATAGCGCGCTGCTCTGATGTAGCACTGAGTATGGCGACGTTTTATACTGAGCGCTAGCCCTGAGAAGACTTCATCATGTCCAACACCACTAATATTCTTGCATTTGCCGCCAGCAACAGCCGCTCATCCATCAACAAGATGCTGGTGACACACGCCGCTCACGTTTTAAAAGATGAAATTAACACCGACGCCCAGGTGACCGTATTGGATCTCAACGATTTCGAGATGCCTATTTACAGTGTTGATCGCGAAGCTGAGAGCGGCATTCCTGAGCAAGCCACGGCATTCTATGAAGCCATTGGGCAAGCCGATGTACTGCTCATCTCTTACGCGGAATACAACGGTTCTTACACCTCAGCGTTTAAAAATATATTCGATTGGTGTTCGCGTATCAGCATGAAAGTATTCCAAGAGAAGCCCACTGTTGTACTTTCAACATCCCCTGGTAAAAACGGTGGTGCCGGCGTTATGAAAACAGCTTTAGAGGCAGCTCCTTATTTCGGTGCAGACATTCACGGTAGTTTAGCGATAGGCAGTTTTAACGATGTTTTCGATAAAGACACCGCACAATTAACAGACCCTGCAATAGCTTCAGCTCTACGCGTACAGCTTAAACTACTGAGTTAACAGCTCAGCCACACGCAAAAAAAAACGATGAGAGCCGGTTACGCCAATAAGGTTGAACGCGGGCTCTCATCCATTTGTGCAATTAATTGGTGGGCTAGCTCTAACACCAATGAGGCTTTAATGGCTGCATGATCGGTACTGTCCCAGAGGTTATTGACATGCTGCGGATCGTTCACTCGGTCGTACAGCTCACCCCACGATTCGCCTTTGTACACCGCCAAGTGCCAATCATTGTTGACTAACACCCGAACTCTGGCAGGCGTATCAAACCCCATACGCTTACCGCCATCATTAAATTCGATGAGAAGGGAATCTCTTGGGCCTTCCTTACCCTCAAGGCACGGCATAAAGCTGCGACCTTGCATGCCGAAGTAGGGTTTTATCCCCGCGCGCTCTAACAACGTTGGAGCAATGTCTACGGTGGATACTAACGATTGGGACACTGCAGCTGCCCTATCTTTAGGGTCTGACCAAATCATGGGCACGCGTGTTATCGCATCCTTAGGCCAGGCGCCTTTGAGCAACAAATTGTAATCACCTAAAAAATCACCGTGATCTGAATTAAATATAATGACCGTGTTCTCGTACTGACCGGTCTCCTTTAAGACCTCAATAATTTCTCCCACCGCATCATCGATCATGGTCGTCATACCAGCAGTCAGAGCCATGGCCTCACGGATATGTTGATCGTTTGCCATGAAAGCAATTTGAGGAATCTTTGGCAGCTCGCCAGTATCAAAACGCGCTTTAGCATCGACCAACGGCGGTGGTGGATTCTTATGATCTGAGTAGCGAAGCGGTACATCAAAATCATCAGGGCTATACATATCCCAATACTTACCCGGTGGGTTAAACGGATGGTGCGGATCAGGAAACGAGACAAAGGAGAAAAACGGCGCAGCTTCGCTGGCGGAATCTCGTAAATACTCTTTTGCTCTGTCTCTTATAAATGCGGTTGGGTAGCTGTCTTCAGGGATGGGTGTGCGAAACGCCTGAGGGCAGGAGTAGTTATGCTCAAGTTGGTTTTTTCGGTCAGTGAGTTCTTCCCAGTTTTCATGGCGCTCACGAAACCACTGCTGGTAATGTCCACCCGCCCTATCGCCATGGCCCGTCACCATGTCTATGTGTTCATACCCATAGTACGGAGTGGGAAATTGATAGCGCCCCTGTGCATCGTATTGGGCGGGTTGCTCGTTATCGTAACGTGCACTGTCCTCTTTCCACGCCTCTTTAACAGGGCCTGTTTCAAAAGCATCTGTGGCAAACGGTGCGACATCGGTCATGGGCTGCAAATGGCTCTTGCCGATACTGGCGGTTCGATACCCACCCGCCTTTAGAACATCAACAAACGTATTCGCATTCTCTGACAATAGGCATCCGTTGTATCGCAGCCCGTGTGTACTCGGATAACGGCCAGTCATAAAGCTTGCGCGATTAGGCATGCATACCGGGGTTGCCACAAAGAACTGCTCAAAACGCGTACCGGTCTTGGCAATAGCATCGATGTTGGGTGTACGCACAACCGGATGCCCATAGCACCCTAACCCATCAGCACGATGTTGATCGGTCATGATGTATAGAAAATTTGGGCGATCAGTCATACGCATTGTCCCTATTCAACCTACTTCATTGTGCCACGAGAGCGGCAGCCTACTCAATTCAATGCTTTGCACGTACCATGGCCTTTATGGATCGATTTCTTGTGCCTTCAACACAACAACGCTTTGAGCTTGAGATCAAGCGTAGTCGCTTCATCACGACCATCATTCCTGTCACTGACAAGAAGACTGGCAAACTCGCTATTGAGTCGGTTCGGCAAGAATTCCCAGATGCCAACCATCACTGCTGGGCCATGGTGGCAGCTGCACCCACCGATATTTACCATCAAGATCAAAGCGATGACGGCGAACCCAAAGGGACTGCCGGAAAGCCCATGCTCAACGTACTGTTGCACTCAGATTTGGGCAATACGGTTGTTGTCGTCACCCGATTCTTCGGCGGCATAAAGCTGGGCGCTGGTGGGCTGGTGCGCGCCTATACTCAATCGGTCAGTTCGGCTCTCAAGGAACTCGACACTCGTATTCAGTTTATTCGTCAAGCTAGGCAAGTCGCCCTGTCTTACTCACAACTGGACACACTAGAGCATTGGCTACGCAGCACCGACATCAGTATTGTCGAGAAAACCTTCACTGATAGCGTTCTATTGGAGCTTGCTGTGCCCGAGTCAGACCTATCAGCGTTGAGCCTCAAAGTCACAGAACTTGGCGGCAAACTGTTACCTACAGAGGAGCAGCCGGGGTAAACATCAGATACACTGCGCAGGCACCCCCGAGACGAACCACCTGCCATGAAACTGCTTATTCGCAACCTTGCCCGAGATCTGAGCGAAGACGACTTACGAAAGCTATTTGAAGCTCATGGCGGTGTGCAATCCTGTGCGATTGTCATGGATGCGAATACTGGCGTATCAAAAGGGTTCGGCTTTGTTGA
The DNA here is from genome assembly GCA_937991945.1 of uncultured Granulosicoccus sp. GTDB lineage: Bacteria > Pseudomonadota > Gammaproteobacteria > Granulosicoccales > Granulosicoccaceae > Granulosicoccus. Next base: position 25,528 of record CALKLO010000015.1, on the reverse strand, counting down.
AATGCCCAAAGTCGGTGAGGCAAAAGCTGCCATGAAAACCATTAACGGCTCCACCGTATCCGGCACGACCATCCGAGTTAAAAAGGCCGAGTAAAAACGTTTCGAACACCCCGCCAGACTGGCTTCTTGTCTCGTTCAGCAATTGCAGGCTACTTACTGCTTGCCATGATTCTGCTTCGTGTATTCGGAAGCGAACAATCTGAATCGATCACACTGTTACTAGACGCAGCTTGCGGCATTGTCGCCGTCTTAGCCGCTGTTTTACTATTCCCTAATTTACGTAATAGCGCGAAAATACAAGTCGGCGTCTTGTTTACCGTCGGCGCTGTACTGCTTTTATATGCCTATTCACAAGGTGGCTCATTCAGCTTAGTTAACGCCTTGTCGCGCAACACCGTGTTGCTGACCATGATTATGTCGGTGGGCTTTCTCAAACTCCTGCTAGATTTAGAACCCACCAAAGGCCTACTACCTCGAGGTCCAAAAGCGCACCTCAACACACTCATCAGTTTGGGTCTTTTTGGTTCGGTTATTAATATTTCCGCACCTATTATGATGTGCGACCGGCTGGCTGAAGAACAGCCTGTGGATCTATTCACTGCCCGTTCAATGACGCGTGTGTTTTGTGCGTGCTCCAGTTGGTCGCCCTATTTTGGCGGCACCGCACTAATCCTAACGTTAGTTGATAATGTCAGCCTAGCCGCCGTCATGCTCACAGGTTTACCGCTGCTACTAATCACTATTGTCGTCACCCATGTCGTGGCCTTATACAAACACAAAGAGCGGGTCGATCAGTTTGCAGGCTACCCGTTAGCACCCTCCAAACTATGGCTACCAGTTGCACTAACCATCACTGTTGTTCTGACTCAGGCGCTGATGCCCTCGCTACCTATCTTAGTGGTGATATCGTTCTCTGCCCTGCTCCTGTCCAGCGGTGTATTGCTGTTTCGCTTAGGCTTGAACAAGGGTGGGCGTGCGCTGCAGAACCATATTACAACGGGTCTTCCACGAAGCTCAAACGAGCTACTGTTGTTTTTATCTGCAGGGGTTTTGGCGACAGGTTTATCGGCTTATTTAGCGACCAGCAACTTTCAGATCACCTTAAGTGAATACACGTTAAGTGCTGCCTGCTTGACGCTTGCGGCCATGATCGTTACGGCGGCAGCGGGCATTCACCCAGTGATACAAATCTCGGTGCTTACGCCGTTGTTATTGCCTATTAACCCGGATCCTGAGCTGTTAGCAATGACGTATCTATTTTCGTGGGGGCTTGGAAATGCCGCTAGCCCCTTGTCCGGCACTCATCTGATATTCCAAGGACGCTACGGCATCTCAGCATGGCAAGGCGCTGTTCAAAATTGGCCGTACGTAGTACCTATGTACTTTGTTGCCATAGGACTCATGGCACTCTTAACGTGGTTGTCGTAGGCATAGAAAAATACTACTCGCGTCTCTCACCCGTTGCCTTATCAAACAAATGACAGATAGACGCAGGTATGGAGGCATGCACTCCATCACCTATGTTCGCGGTGTAGTCTTTATCAGCCTTTACAGCCACAATAGCACCGCCAGCTTTGACGGTAACCATAGAGGCCTCGCCGAGTAGCTCCATAGAATAAACTGGCGCGTTTAGCTCAGATTTCTCGTCACTTAGGCTGGCATCTTCTGCTCTAAAGCCTAGTGTGACAGCGCCACTGAGCTGAGTATCGAGACCTGGAATTTGGATATTTTCAGCGCTGAATACACCGTTGAGTATTTCACCATCGATAAGATTCATGGCAGGTGTTCCCATAAACCCTGCTACAAATGTATTCGCAGGCTTGTCATAAATAACGCGAGGCGTACCCACTTGCTGGACAACACCTTGATTCATGACAACCACTCTATCCGCTAGGGTCATGGCCTCAATTTGATCGTGCGTTACGTAAATAGTGGTTGTCTGTAATTCGTGTTGTAGATTCTTAATTTGAGCACGCGTTGATACCCGCAGCTTGGCATCCAAATTGGACAATGGCTCGTCCATTAAGAAAACAGTCGGCTCACGCACTATGGCTCGTGCCAACGCAACACGTTGTCGTTGTCCACCTGATAACGCAGCTGGGCGGCGATCGACAAAGTCTTGTAGCTCAACCATGTCCACAGCACGCTGAACGCGCTCTTGATGTGTAGCCGGATCGACGTTCCGAATTTTTAATGGGAATCGTATGTTTTCCCACACACTCATATTGGGATACAAACCGTACGACTGAAATACCATAGCGATATCTCGATCTTTGGGCTCAAGGTTGTTTACCTTTCTATCCCCAATAAAAATCTCACCTTCAGTGACATCTTCTAGGCCTGCGATCATGCGCATGGTGGTTGTTTTTCCACAACCCGATGGTCCAAGTAAAACCAGGAATTCTTTGTCAGCAATTTCTAGGTTGAAATCTTTGACACCGACAAACGAGCCCCAGCGCTTATTAATATTTTTGAGTGTAATACTGGCCATTGAACTTATCCTTTTACCGCGCCTGCCGTTAGTCCACTGACTATCTGGCGTTGGAAAAACATCACCAGTACGAAAAGCGGCGCTGTTACTGAGACCACCGACGCCACTGCAAACATGACGTTACCCTTGGTCTGCGTAGTACCCAAAAAGCTCGCTATTTTAGGCACCATGGTTTGATTCTCTTTGGACAAAATCATAGCTGTTACAGCAAAATCGTTATACGCCAACAACAGTGAAAACAGCCCGGTGGTAATAACTCCCGGCCACATGACAGGGATGATTACATGACGAAACGCTTGGAAGTGCGTACAGCCATCGACCATGGCGCTCTCGTCGAGATCCTTAGGAATGTTTTTGAAAAAGGATGTCAGCATCCAAAGCGTAAAGGGCTGATTGATGGCAACCAATACAATAATGGCCGTGGGCAGCTTGCCCCATAAATTCCATTCGTAAAACGGCAGTAGGTACCCCGACACTAAGGTAATGGGAGGCATGGCTCTAAATATTAACGCGATGATGAGCAACCAAAACGCATAGTTAAACGTCGAGCGACTCAGTGCGTACCCCGCCAAGGTGCCAATGGTTAAGGATATTGTCACGACACACACCACAACAATGAGCGTGTTTAGTGCGGACTTCCAGAATTCTTCCTGAATCCAAGCGCCCTCGTAACCGGCACCGGTAAACGTGCTGCCTGTTTCCGCTTCGGTCAAATGCCCGATAATGGCCCACATCCAATCGGCCTTTGAGAAAAAATCCCCTTCTACTTTGAACGAACCCCAGAAGGTCCACAAAAATGGAAAGGCTGCCAGTACAAGCCACAAGAGAAGGAACGACCAGGCGAACAGTTTAAGTAAGGGAGAGCGGCGTTCCGCGACTGAAGTACTCATGTTTTACTCCTCCCAAAATCGCGCCACGTGCGAATAAGCACAGGCGTCAGCAGCACAGCCACACCGACTATTGTTAGAACAGATGTTGCCGCAGCGGAGGATAACAATCGGGTTTCACCCCCTAGATCGTCATAGATAAAATACGACAAGGACGTTGCATGGGCCGATGCATTAAAACTAACGATAGGCTCAAACACACGGAAGTTATCCATGAGCTGCATCAAGGCAATAAAGGTGGTCAGTGGGACCAAGTGCGGAATGATGACATAGCGTATTTGCTGCCAACGCGATGCCCCATCGATCATGGCAGACTCCAGCGTATCCTTAGGCACACTCTGCAAACCCGCGTAGTAGACAACAAAGGCGAATGGTGCTGAATGCCAAACGCCATACACCATCAGCATGACCCACGTGAGGGGCGTTGACGCCTTCATAGACAAGCTAGGATCGCCCGCAAGGTATTGAATAAGCGTACCGATAATGCCGCGAGAATCGATCATCCAAAACAAGATTAACGAGCCAATTAATGGCGTGATAATCATGGGGAGTAATGATAAGAATATGGTTGGGCCACGCAACACACTGGGGATGCTATTAACCGCCACAGCAATCATAAAGCCCAGAATGAGTACCAATGGCGTCACCACAAAGGTATAGGTCAGCGTAAATGCCAGTGCCCGGTAAAACGGCAGGTTCATAACTTCTGAAAGGAACTCCCCCATTCCAGCGGAGTTCTGCCACGCCAAACTTATTTCGGTAATAGCCAAATGGCTACGATTGACATAGATGTCAGTGCCAACGAAGCGGCCTAGCGGTTCGGCGTCACGCAGTTTACCGGTAGCCTCTTGATCAACCATGGTTGATTTCGTACAGCCAAAAATGTCGCAGTTATCGACTTCTATAACCACTTGCTCATGCGGTGCGTAAACGGACTGCATGACAACTGACACAATCGGCAAAGCGATAAACAACAACATTGCCAACGATGTAGGAAGGACGAACCAAAAAAACGTCTTATGTTTCATGAAAGACCGGCTAATCCAATAATAAAAACCCCCAACGTAAAGACAGGTTCATCTGTTTTACGCTGGAGGTTTTGGTACACAAGAACACAGTTATTCGAGTAATTTAACTTACAGGAAACCTTTCTCAGTAGCAGCCGTTGTGTAAGCTGCTTCAGCATCAGACAACGTCTTAGCTGCGTCTTCTTTGCCTGTTAAAAAGTCAGCAATTTCGTTACCCAATGCTGTGTGCATTAGCCCGTGGTAAGGCAGCATAGGATAAGCCGTAGAACCTGCAGCGATAGAGGCAAATACGCCTTGGTTTACAGGAGCAGGCTCGTAACCTTCGATCATCCAAACCGCTTCACCCATAGTCTCTTCATTAAGAATGGATGGGCTAACGCCGTTTTTCATGGCTAGGAAAGTGGCGACAGCATCTTCGTCAGAAATATTCTTAGCGACAGTCCAACCGTCCCACCACAGTGTTGTTGCAGGGCTGCCTGAATCACCAACCATTAACGGGCCACCAACAACAATGTTGGACGCGATTTCAGGTGGTGCACCTTCGTCGTCTTGTAGGCTACCGATACGTGATCCCCACATGTTCATCATGATGACATTGCCTGCTTCCATTTCAGCATTAGTGCCGTTGGAATCATGCGTTAGGTAATCAGGGTTCATGTATGCGCTTAGGCTTTTCATCATTTCTAGAGCAGCAACACCTTGCTCATTGTTGATGGATGGCACAGCCGATCCTGGCTGATAAAACTCACCACCATGTCCGATGTACATGTTGACGAATTCTTGAGCTAGGTTCCAACCTGCCTTGTATGCACCGCCTAATGGGTACTCAGATTTGCCCGCAGCGCGTACTGCTTCTGCAGCAGTTAGCATGTCTTCGTAACTGGTAGGAGGCTCGATGTTGAGTTCAGCGAGAACATCTTGGCGATACGCCAAATGCTGAGCATTTGCCATAAAAGCAACTGCCATGACCTTGCCATTAACAGTGATTAGCTGGTTCTTTGGAATATCTTGACCATGTTCAGCAATTAAATCGTCCAATGGGCGGATGACATCTTCGTTCATGAGAGCAACGATGGATGAATTGGCAATGATTGCTGAGGTGTATTCAGCGGGGTTGCCTTGCATACCCGCAACATTGATTTTTTGGTGGTCAGCGGTGAGATTGGACGCCACTTCGACGCCATCACCTGCACAAGATGCAGCGGCAGCAGCCACAGTCTGGATAGCTGGGAATTCGTTACCGACGATGCTGACGCGGCCTTCTGAAATGCCACAGCCCGCATAAACAGCGGACGAACCACTGATCATCATGGCACCGACAAGAGTGCCTTTTACTAAGGTTTTCATTATTCCTTCCTCAAGATGTCGAAAAAAAGACGGGTAACCTGAGCATACAATTACAAATTTTGAATACGAATGCAATGCTTGATTTCAATACCCCTGTGAGGGGTCAGATTGGGACCCTGTTACGCTTAAACAGTCGCAGCATCACCCCATATTGCTTTTAGACGTCGATCACGTCCGCAGCTATATCGATACGCTTTATACCGAATTGGGCTTTTCTTATAAAAATCTTGGTGATGAATTTCGTTTCCAGCAATGGGGTGAAATGTCTCTAGTGGCAAAATGGGTGTTACCACATTTTGTCCGGGGAACTGCTCAACAACTTGTAGGCGTGTTTTTTCTGCAAGCTCTCGTTGTTCATCAGACTCAACAAAAATAGCACTGAGGTAGCTTGGCCCTTTATCGCAAAACTGCCCTCTTGCATCGAAGGGGTCGACGTTAACCCAGAAGTGATCGAGTAGGTCTTGATAGGTGAGCACTGTCGGGTCATAGGTGATTTCTACGGCTTCGTAGTGACCCGTGTGGTCTCCTCTGTAAGTAGGGTTTAGAGCAGTACCGCCCGTAAAACCTGAAACCACATCACTGACCCCTTCAAGGGATTCAAAGTCTTTTTCCATGCACCAGAAGCAGCCGCCTGCAAACACCACTTTGTCAGCATGAGCAGTGCCTGTCGTAATGGCACCCATGGTCAGTAAAATACTTAGCAGTGTTGCTTTCATAGAGATACCTTATCTAATGAGGCTATTGATAGCGCTTAAGAGCTTTGTGGGGCGCTTTAAGTTCCACCTTTACCCCGTAAACCCGAACGGGTCGTGTTTTACGGGGTTACTGGTTTGTCAACGAGCTAAGCGATCACATCAATAGTCACGCCACGCCTGCCAGAATTCTCAATGGCTTCGAGAACTCTTAACGTTTTGAGACCTTCTTCTCCAGACACTAAAGGCAGCTCGTAACCCTTAATAACTCGGCGAAAGTGATCAATTTGATTGACCAAGGGGTCGGATGATTCTTGCGGCATAGAGGTCGCACTAATAGCCTCCCACCAATCTTGTTTTCCATGTTGATTCCACAACGTCAAGTCAGGAATAGACAAGGAACCGTGAGAACCACCAATGTGATAACAGCTTTGATTGGTCACAGGATAGATAGGGTATTCCTGGGAGGTCAGCTCCCAACTCCAAGGCGATACGATACCGTCAGAAACCGTTATGGTACCGATAGCACCATTAGCAAAGGTTAGTACGGCTGCAGCGACTTCTTCATTTTCAAAGCCGCGTGTGGATGCCGCAACATGCGCAGACACTGCAACCACTTCACCACAGAGGTATCGAATGAGGTCAATGTCATGAACCAAGTTGACCGAGATAGGCCCTGCTCCTAACTGACCTCGCCACGGGGCTTCTTCAAAGTAGTGATCAGGTTTGTAAAACCAACACTGTGCATGCACGGCGCGTATATCACCCACTTCACCATCCTGTATAAGTTGCCACGCTTGCTTGATTAATGGGTTGTGCCGACGATGATGGCCGACAAGCAAAGGCACGTTAGCTTTTTGTGCAAAACTAACAAGTTTTTCAGCGTCATCGGCTGAGGTTGCCAATGGTTTTTCAACTAATACGGGGACACCGTGCTCTACACACAACGATGCTTGGTCTATGTGCATGGGTGTAGGCGTTGAGAGTATGACCCCATCAGGCTTGAGTGATTCCAGTGCAAGCGCTAACGATTCGATATGAGTAACGCCGTGCGTGCGAGCGTACTCTTTTGATTGTGGCGAGGTGTCTACAACAGCCATTAACTCAACACCAGAAACCTGACCAATTGCAGCTACGTGACGCTTACCAACCAGCCCCACTCCAACAATGATCAATCGAACGTTTTCACCCATCATAAAAGCCTAGATAGTATTCAATACGATCGATACTACCAGATGTTTTGATGACGTTGCATCAGACTCACGTCATCCAAAATAGCGGACGATACTCAATAATCTCTGGTATTGTCAGACGGTATTTAAACAAGCGAACACACTGGCTGCAACCACGTATCGCTGTAAACATAGAGTCAATGTGTAATGCTGCCTGTTCTTGATATCTCTGACTACCTTGCCAACCCTAACAGTGACAAAGGGCAGCAGTTTGTCGAGCAACTGCGCAATACCTGTCACGGTCCAGGGTTTTTCTACCTCATAGGGCATGGTGTCGATGAGCAACTCTGCAAACAGACACAAGCGGTTGCCAACGAGTTTTTCGAGCTACCACTGGATGAGCGCAAAGCAATCGCGGTTGAAAACTCTGCGCATTTTCGCGGCTACACGCTGTTATCGAATGAAAGAACTAACGGCAAAGTCGATTGGCGCGATCAAATCGATGTAGGCCCAGAAGAACCCGCCCTCACCCTCACCCCTAATGACCCACCGTGGCTCAGACTACGTGGCCCCAACCAATGGCCCGACAGTTTGCCGCATATGTCAGATACCGTCATGACATGGATGGATAACATGCACCCCGTGGGCATGGCGTTAATGCAAGCCATTGCCACAGGTATAGGGCAACAACCCGATTACTTTGATGATCGTATGACACCCGACCCGTATGTGCGCGTCAAAATTATTCGTTATCCTTCTCAGCCTGAGGAGGGTGGCAGTGGCCAAGGGCTGGGTTTGCATAACGACTCGGGAATCATCACGTTCATCATGCAAGACGACATACCCGGTTTACAGGTGTTAAGTGAAAACAAACTGATAGACGTTGTCTCTATGCCAGGTGCGTTTGTGGTTAATTTGGGTGAGATGATGCAAAGCGCTACCAACGGCTACTTACGCGCCACCAAGCATCAGGTCGTTAGCCCGCCTGCTGGCAAGCAACGCATATCGGTTGCCTACTTTTTAAACCCAAGGCTTGATGCACGCTTCGAACCTGTCGAGCTACCTGCCTCACTGGCTGACAAAGCAGCAGGCACACAAGACACCAACCCGGACAACAAGGTATTTTCAACCTTTGGTGTCAACACACTTAAAACCCGTTTACGGTCTCACCCTGATGTCACAGCAGCACACTATGCCGATGTTGATATGTCAGAGCTTCAATAGCCGTTTACATTATTCATACATCAATGAGCCACAGGCTGATAGGCGGCTCGCTCTGGTACATCGCAAAAGCCGATGCGCTCTATGTCACGGATGTAAATACTGCGTAAATCAGGTCGGTTTGCTTTCTCAGCAGCATGGACCAACAAGTGATAAAACACATCTCGTTGAGCATGGCTACCGCCTATCAAACTCAGGTTGTGCCTTACCCCACCGATTAACTCAATAATACGGTTGTAGTCTAAACGCCTGTGCGCCATTAATGCTTCACACACCGGTATGCCAATAGCGTTATAAGCTAAGGCCACATCACCGACGTTATCGGCGTAGCTAGTTTTCATACTACGAATAAGCTCATCGGCTTTATCAAACTGCCCAGTAGCACTAAGAACCATCATGTCGTGCAAGTTACCGAACGCGTTGCCATGGTTATTAACGCGGGCTGCACAAACCTCTGCAAGCGTATGCCAATGCTCCGATACGTTGACACCGTATAGCTCTAGTCGGAGTAATAGCGATGCGTAGTTTTGTATATCAATGGGCGCTGCGGGAGAGGCTTGTACTAAAGATGACTCTGGATTTCTAATTTCAGTGCTGAGCAAACTTAAAATTTTGTCGTGCTCGCCAGTCTCTAGTAAGAACAAACACATGTGCCACCACAGGTGATGCTTCATTTGGTTGGCGTGCCCCCAATTTACACTCAGGGTTTCTAGGCAGTCGATGCCTCGGTGCATCTCACCTTTCATGAGTAGCGTATGCGCTAACGCATGAGTACCCCAGATATCGCCTGGGTTAATTTCTACAGCCATTCTTGCAAACCGTTCAGCATCGTCATAGAAACCGGCTTCTTCGTTAGCAAAGGCTCGGTACGATAAAAACTGACCATAGTCGCTGGAGTCGCCAGAGTCGGTTTGCCAATGCGGTGCTGCTTGCTCGGTTATGTCACGCATCCATGAAGATTTACCTAGCCAGAATATTTCGTCTTGCACCACTTTATGAATGTATAGATCGGTGGGAGATTCAATGAGCATGGTTTCAAGTGCTGTGGCACTTTCACTACTTCTGCCTTGTCTGGAGAGTTTTAACGCTGCCAGCAATTGCGCGTCATAGCCTTCATTTGAGGTAAGCCGCTCTTCAACATCGCCGATTAATTGCGACACCTCTTCAGCCACCGTGGACTCCCTGCCGCCATGCAGCATCCACGCTTTCACTAAACGTGCATGCGGGTCGCTTTGGTCGGTGGCAATGGCATTGTCGATATAGTCCATTGCATCGGCGTGGCAGCGCACGCTTTTGGCGATACCTTTCGCGCACAGTGCCTGGGCATCTAGTGTTGATGTGTCATTCATAGCGGGCGTGCTCCGAAAGGTTACCGAAAATAATACCGCAATATAGCCACCTGCAAATCATCGGCAGTTCACTAATTACGTAGCAGTGTAATATCGAATCCATACAGCGCCCAAGGGCACTCTTTCTTTCGCTAACTATTTAACAGGATTTTTAACGCATGTCGGAAAAGAGCAATCGCCAACCGTCGCTGGTTACCCTGATTTCTCAGGCGCTGCATTCTCTTGAAGCAGAAACGGGAGCCGTTGTGCCGTCCATTCAGCCCGCTGCAACCTATGCGCGTGATGAAAACTACGAAGTACGACAACCCTATTGGTACCGCCGCGATGGCAGCCAAACCACCGCTCAAGCCGAAAATATCATTGCAACACTAGAGGGCGCCAAAGAGTCTCTGCTGTTCTCCTCTGGTATGTCCGCGTGTACGGCGGTGATAGAAAACCTACCGACCGATGCTCACGTGGTTGCGCCCAAAGTCATGTACCACGGGGTGCTGCAGCAAATTCAGAATTACGCGGCAAACCGTCGTATCACGGTGAGCTACTACGATGCGGGCGATATGCAATCGTTAGCCGATGCCGTAAAGGCTTGCGACCCCCACTTGGTTTGGGTGGAGACGCCTAACAACCCAAACTGGGAAGTCACCGATATTGCCAAAGCAGCTGAAATTGCCCACACAGCTGGCGCAAAGCTCATCACAGATTGCACCGGCACGCCACCAAGCATGACCAAAGCTTTAGATCTTGGTGCCGATATATCCTTTCATTCAGCCACCAAATATTTAAACGGACACTCCGATGTCACAGCTGGCGTGCTGTCAGTAAACGACACCGGCAAAACGTGGGATGACATTGCCACTATCCGTAAATTGCAGGGCACGGTGCTGCACTCCTTCGATGCCTGGCTGCTAATTCGCGGCATGCGCACCTTGTTTCTTCGTGTGGAAAAGTGCTCGGCCAATGCCATGGCTATTGCCAAGCATTTTGAAGGGCACCGCCATATTGAAACTGTGATGTACCCAGGTTTGGCCTCACACCCTGGGCACGATATTGCCAATCGCCAAACCAACGGCCAATTTGGCGGCATGCTGTCCATACTCGTTAAAGGAAGCGAGCAAACCGCCATTGATGTCGCCCGATTTTGCGAACTTTTCTACCCCGCCACCTCATTAGGCGGTGTCGAGAGCCTTATTGAGCATCGTAAAACAGTTTCTGGGGAAGGGTTTCCCGTCCACCCTCGATTGCTTCGTTTATCCATCGGAATTGAAGACGCTGACGATTTGATCTACGACTTGGAACAGGCACTAGCCAGAGCCATGGAGTAAGCTCAAAACATCTGAGCACGGTGCCCCGCTTGCCCAATTAGGCAAACAATTGCCGCATTCGGAATACTCTTTGACGCGTAAGTGACTTTTTCTGGCGTTTACGGCCCATTGTCCTCGCAAGCTTTGAGACAATGCGCCCATAGATTGGGTGGCACCCGCCAACGGCGAGTATCCGATCATCACTCCACATCACGTTGAGCAACGGCAAATGAACACGAAGCAGTTTTACATTAACGGCGCTTGGGTTGACCCTATCGATGGTGCCGATTTAGACGTTATCAACCCATCGACAGAAGCGGTTTGCGCCACTATATCGTTGGGTGGCACAGCAGATACCAATGCCGCCGTGGCAGCAGCTAAGCAAGCGTTCCTAAGCTGGTCTTTGTCTAGCAAAGCCGAACGACTCGACTTAATGAAACGCATTCTGGAAGTGTACACAGCGCGTTCAGAAGACATGGCTCACGCTATTAGTGACGAGATGGGTGCTCCCATTGATATGTCCAAGGCTGCTCAATCGGGTACAGGTTCTTACCACATCAATTCATTCATCAAAACCTTAGAGGCCTTTGAGTTTGATAGAGAGCTACGCCCCAACACACCTAACGATAGAATCCTGTACGAGCCTATCGGTGTTTGCGGTCTGATCACTCCGTGGAACTGGCCCATGAACCAAATTGCGCTGAAGGTCATGCCTGCATTGGCAACCGGCTGCACCATGGTACTAAAGCCATCAGAACTCTCACCACTGTCTGGCATGTTGTTCGCCGACATTCTTCACGAAGCAGGCGTTCCCGCTGGTGTGTTCAATTTACTTAACGGCGATGGCCCAGGTGTTGGTACAGCGCTTTCAGGCCACACCGATGTTGCCATGATCTCTTTCACGGGTTCTTCACGTGCGGGCATTGCTATCTCTAAAAACGCTGCTGACACACTCAAGCGCGTTTCACTTGAGCTAGGCGGCAAAGGTGCCAACATTGTATTCGCTGACGCACCTGCCGATGCAGTCGCTAAAGGCGTTGCTCGTTGCTTTAACAACACAGGACAATCGTGTAACGCACCTACCCGTATGTTGGTAGAACGTTCGCGCTATGACGAAGCTGTTCAACAAGCTAAAACACAGGCTGACAATACCGCTGTTAATTTGGCTTCTGAAAGTGGTTCTCACATTGGCCCCTTGGTTAGTCAAATGCAGTTCGACAAGGTGCAAGGTCTTATCAAGAAAGGCATTGAAGAAGACAAAGCAACGCTTGTTGCTGGTGGCTTGGGTCGGCCTGAAGGCATGGACAGTGGCTACTTCGTTCGCCCGACTATCTTTGCCGACTGTAACAACGACATGATTGTTATGCGTGAAGAAATCTTTGGACCGGTACTCTCCATGATGCCATTCGACACCGAAGAAGAAGCAATTCAAATTGCTAACGACACAGACTACGGTCTAACCAACTACGTGCAAACTGAAGATGGCGCAAAAGCTAATCGTGTTGCCCGACAGTTGCGTTCAGGTATGGTCGATATGAATGGTCTGGCTCGCTCCTCTGCATCACCATTTGGCGGCTACAAGCAATCGGGTAATGGTCGCGAAGGTGGCAACTGGGGTATGGACGAATTCTTGGAAGTTAAAGCGGTTGGTGGTTGGAATAGCGACGCTTAGTCGCACCACCCAAACTGCCGCCTGAACACCACCTTGCCACTACGGAAAACGTAAAATCAATGAATGCAACTATCGAACTCCTCAAGTCACATCGCTCTATTCGTAAATTTACGGACGAAGCGGTAACCGACGAACAGGTACGAGAAATTGTGTCGGCGGGTCAGGCGGCAGCTACCTCTAGTAATGTTCAAGCGGTCACCGTTATACAAGTGAACAGCATGGCCACGCGGGAAAGCATGGCAGAGCTTGCCGGTGGACAAACGTGGGTTACTGAAGCCGGAGTTTTTATGGTGTGGTGTGCAGACTTACGCCGAAGTGGCGCAGCCTGTGCACGTGCAGGCGGCGACTTTGAACAAGGCATGACAGAGCACTTTTTAATTGCCACCGTTGATGTTGGCCTTGCTGCGCAAAACGCCGTCATAGCTGCCGAATCTTTAGGCTTAGGCATTTGCTATATCGGTGGTTTGCGCAACAACCCTGCCAAGGTATCTGAGCTACTGGGCTTACCTGAGCAGGTCTACCCTGTCTTCGGCTTATGCCTAGGCCACCCAGCACAAGACCCAGATATCAAACCACGCTTATCAGTAGACGCTGTGCTTATGCAGGACACCTACTCCGATGCCCAGCAAGATGCACACTTTGACGACTACAACGAACGCCTAGGGCATTACTACCAGACGCGAACTGGCGGCACCAAAGTGAGTCAGTGGACCGATGAAATGAAGAAACTGGTGGGTAAGGAATCACGTCCTCACATGCGCGGTTTCTTGGATGATCAAGGTTTTAAGATGCGCTAAGCAGTGCATCTTACGACAACATGTATTTTTCGAATGTGTGCCAGTTTTAGCTAACAAACATATAGCGCTCTCTAGACAAAGAGGGCACTGATTACGACGATATCCATATTTCAGTTGTTATCGTAAATGGACGCAAACGTGCGCACATCGACAGCCTTTGCGCCAGCTAAGGTGGCTGATTCAAGACCTTCATGGGTATCTTCAAAGACAAGGCACTCTGATATTTTTACCTGTATTTTTTGCGCCGCCGCAAAATAAATCTCTGGATCTGGCTTGCAAGCTGAGACGTCATCTGAACACAGTACAAAATCGAACAGATGCAAAGCATTTATACTCTCAAGTGACTGTTCAACGCTGAGTCTTTGGCCGCTGGAGGCCACCGCCATGGGTATTTTACGAAAGTGATTTCTGGCGATATCCATCACTTCAGGTATTTCCGATAACTCCCCCGCCCTATTCAGAAACTGAGCCTCGCTCTCCGCAATAGCGCGAGGTATATCTAAAACCGTAGAATTTGCAACACAATAGTCGGCTATTAACCCCTGTCGTGATAGGCCTAGCCTGTCCATATACCATGCATAAGTTAAAACGGCGCCCTGCTTTTCAAGTGCCACTTTAAAAGCAGAATAATGTAACGGCGCGCTATTAACTAACGTGCCATCGCAATCAAATATTATTGCTTTGAACGAATAGTTGCCAATGTCATATTTTACCATTTGAATAGTCTATATTTCACCGATGTTGGCGGTTATGCAGGCACTAGTGAGGTTTTATTTTTAGGCAAATGTGCAAACACAGAATCATCTTTCTGATATCTCGATTGCATTTGATTGTCTATTACAAACAACGTGGCAACCTCAGTTTTAACTTCGTACTCAATGTGACTCCCTAAAAAAGCGGCGTGCTGAATTTTTCCCGCCAATGATGTCGTGCTCTCTTCATTGGAAACACGGATATTTTGTGGATGAACAACCAAATTCAAAGGCGTTGAAATAGTCTTTGCTGCTGTTGAATTTATCAAAACTCCATCAACCGAGATAACCGCAGTATTCTTATCAGTGGAGACCGTCGTACAGGGAATTACATTCGCATCGCCAATAAAATCAGCAATAAATGCTGACTCAGGCGATTGATATAGATCAGACGGGGATCCGGCCTGCGCTATCTCGCCACGTTGCATAACAACGATTTTATCTGATACGGCCATAGCTTCTTCTTGATCGTGAGTTACATACACTGCCGTGAGCCCTAGTTCTTGTTGTATCTGCCGAATCTCTTCACGCACATGGCGGCGAAGCTTGGCATCAAGGTTTGATAGCGGCTCATCAAACAGTAACACTTCAGGCTCCAGTACAACAGCACGAGCAACCGCAACCCGTTGTTGTTGGCCCCCGGATAACTCACTTGGCATCCTGCTCTCATACCCCGTTAATCCAACCATGGCTAATCCAGCAAGGGCTTTCGCTTTAATTTTCTTTTTCTCGAACCCTGATACAGATAGCCCATAGGACACATTATCAAGCACCGACATATGCGGGAATAATGCATACGATTGAAACACCATAGCCACGTTTCTGTAAGTTGCAGACTGGTCCGTCACATCGAGATCGTTGAATTGAATACTTCCGCTTGTGACTTCTTCAAGCCCCGCGATCATACGTAGCATGGTGGTTTTTCCACAACCACTCGGACCTAGTAAAGTAACGAGCTCTCCGGCCTTAATGGCTAATGTTAGATTGATAACAGCTGTGACCGCTCCATAATTCTTTGTCACGTTATCGAGCTTTACGCTCGCTGATTTCGTATTCATGGTTTCGGTCCTGTGCTATATGTTTGCTTGTACTAATCGGGTTTTATTTTCCGTGTTCTGTACGCGTGTGTCTTTACGCAACTTGCGTTTACCGACTATTAACTGGAGCAACAGGATAGCTGCCAGCATAGTGATAATGAGAACGGTTGAATAAGCTATTGCAATGCCGAATTCTCCATTCTCAACTCTACCGACAATGAATGACGTCGCCATATTGTGCTTTGCACTCACAAGAAAAATAACAGCACTGACGGATGTAATGGCTCGCACGAAACTGTATATAAGCGCTGCAAGAATTGCAGGTCCCAAGAGCGGTGCAATAACTCGCCTTAGCGTAGTGAAACTATTAGCACCTAGTGTTATCGACGCCTCATCTAGACTTTTATCAAGCTGCGACATTGCCGCTATACCACCACGAACACCTACGGGCATGTTTCTAAACATGAACGCAATAATTAAAATAATTCCAGTACCCGTAAGCTCGATGGGTGGGACATTGAATGCCAAAATGTAGCTAATACCAACCACCGTACCCGGAATCGCAAAACTCAACATCGTACTGAACTCGAAGAGATCCTTTCCAGCAAATCTTTGTCGAACTAGCACATAAGCTGTTAACAACCCTAGTAACGCTGTTAAAGGTGCTGCGATTGATGCTATTTGCAACGTAGTGATATAGCTGTCCCATGCCGAACCGACAAAGCGAAGACCACCTTCAGTTTTTACGCCAAACGTACTTATGTAATGCTCTAACGTAAAGGAATTGTCGTAACCCCACAGTTTGACAAAGCTACCATACACAATCATGCAATATACAATTGCTGTAAAGACCGCCCAGGGTATAGCGACTAAATAACACGCCCATTTCAAACCAGAATTAAGCCCACTGTTTTGTCCTGAATCAGCTTTTCCGGTCACCGTTGCATACGATTTTTTCCCAAGCCACCAGCGTTGAAACAAAAATGCTGTAATGGTTAATGTCAATAGAACCATTCCCAGCACGGCTGCTCTGGATGTATCAGCCACGGCACCAACAATTGCAAAGTAGATCTCCGTCGACAACACAGAGAAGTCTCCTCCGAGAACCAACGGGTTACCAAAATCAGCCAAACTTTCAATAAATCCAAGCAAGAATGCATTGGCTAATCCAGGACGCATTAGAGGCAGAGACACCTGCGTAAAAGTCTGCCATTGAGTGGCACGCATAGTTTGCGACGCCTCCTCCATTGAAGGACTAACACCTTCCACCACACCAATCATGACCAAAAAGGCTATTGGCGTGAACGACAATAATTGAGATAGGTAGACACCGGTAAACCCATAGAGCCATCTGGATTTTTCAATATCAAATAACGCGTAAGACCACTCTGTTACAACACCTGCACGACCAAACAGTAGGATCAATGCCAGCCCTATAACGAAAGGCGGCGTGATAATGGGCAGCACAGTTAATATTCGTAACAGGCGCTTTGCTCGGAAACGAGTTCTAGTAGCTATTAGGGCGAACGTTAGCCCTAGCAAGGTGGTACCCACGCCCGTCATGGTCGCAAGAAACACCGAGTTAATTGCAGGACCACATACGCCGTCACCAACAAGGCAATTCAGCCCCCAAACCTCACCTGAAAAATATCGACTGAAGAATCTGGATGCACCGTATCCTCCATCAGCTGTTTCAAATGCAGTGATCAACACATGTGCAATAGGAAAAAATACAAATACACCGACTAACGTGATTATGGTGCCAATGAGTCCAATTATAAATATATCGGCCGTGCCCTTTTTAAGACCAGCAATTCCGATAGTTAGCAAATACAAGAATGAGGCAATCAGCATTATCGCGCCCACGCCAAGACCCGGCTGCCCATTAGCTGCTGAACTACCTTCTAACAGTGAGAGAAATATTTTAGGTTCATTTAGACCAATCGCAAACCCTTGAACGATAACGAAAAACGAACCCAATAAACTCACCGCTATGAGCATACGAGACAGGCCCTTACGCCCCATGGGTAACATGATTGCGATAAAACCTGCAACTAAGGCTACTAATGGTGGCATTAACCACCAATGAGATTGTTCAAGAATCAACACAAGGGCTGACGGGTACTCTGGATCACTCAGGCTTCTTATCCAGGTGAATGCCCAGAATCCGTCCTCTAGTGCATACCAAGGTAATAGGCAGGCACCAGTAGCTCCAAAGAGAAGCCACAGCAAGCTTTTATTCTTCATGATAGTCCGACAAGTGCAACAGTTGAGGCAAACGACCCTATGGCACCGTGCGAAAGCACAGTGCCATAAAACGACAAGGACTAGTTCTTAGGTGCGTTCTTTACGTCTGCATCCCACCTACTCAGTAAGCGTTCGCGCGTATCTGTAGAGCCGTAAGTCGCAAAATCATAATCAATCAGTTTGATCGTAGCGAGATCAGGAGACTCCGGTGCAACTGTCGACTTACTGTTTGAAGGAACTTGATACGCTCCTACCTCTACCGAACGTGACTGTGTGGCAGGGTCTAATGAATACTGTACCCACTTCTTGGCTGACTCCAAGTTTTTTGCTTTGTCGATAATGCTTACAGCACCAACTTCATAACCAGTACCCTCACACGGGGCGACAATCACTAATGGGAAACCGCTCGACGCCAGCTTCACCATGTCGTGCATGAAACCTATTGAGATAGCAGTCTCACCACGACCCGCAGCTTTACTAGGAGCAGAACCAGATTTAGTATATTGATTAACATTTTTGCCTATATCAGCCAGTAGGGAAAAGGCTTCATCTTCACCAAACAATTGTACAAACGTAGCGAGCTCCGTATAAGCGGTACCCGAGCTATTTGGGTTTGCAACTTGAATCTCCCCAGCATATTGAACGTCAACCAAATCTTTCCAACAGGCCGGGGCTTTCATATTTTTCTCCGAAAGCAGCTCGCTGTTATACGCAAGACCCAGCGCTCCGGCATATATCCCTACTGTTTTTCCATCAGAGATGTTGGACAGATTCACAGACCAGCCCAGTAGATCAGTTGTATCCACACCTGAAGCTTGGGTTAAACCTTCCGAAGCAGCAATAAGATGCGGATCACCTGTACCACCCCACCACACATCAATTTTAGGATTTTTCGATTCCGCTCTAACTTGCGCCAACGCCTCTCCAGTACTCTTTCGCACCATGGCTACTTCGACGCCAGTTTGCTCTTCAAAACCTGCAACCATAAGATCGCACCATGACTGTTCAGCGCTACAAACAACATTCAGTTCCTCGGCAGCAAATACCGCCTGACTGTGAACTGCTAACCCAAACAGAGTGATTCCAAGTGCTGTACGTTTTTTCATATATTCCTCCAGAATTATTGTTGTATGCATTGTTGGTGTGTGTTCAATGCACCAGAGAAATTATGAGTCACCGATGTTGTCGATAGCCATTTACAGAATGACAGAAATATTTCGTTTTTAACAAAATTCTCCGTATTTCACTCGTTATATTTTATTTGTTACAAATATTACAATTTTATTTATTCGATAACGACAATGAACGGTGTGTTCACATCTCATTCCTTGATTTAGCTTTGGTATCAACAAGGCATCTGCGATACTGTCAATATCAAACGGGTCTCCCGTCCATTTCTAATGTGGATTTACTCCAGTGTCTACCAACGTACAACACATTGCTGTTATCGATGATGATCCGTTAGTTCGCACGGCATTAGCGAGTTTGTTACGCGAGCATGGATACGAGCCACACACGTTTTCTAACCGTGATGAACTTCATAACCATCGAGGTCCGAATTTTGATCTTTATCTAATCGATCTTCGATTAGTCAATGAAAGCGGCTTAGATATAGCGCGAGAAATATATCAAACTAATCAAACGCCAGTCATTATGTTAAGCGGCGTAGGCGATGAAATAGATAAAGCAATAGGACTAGAGTCTGGTGCAGACGACTTCGTTTCTAAACCGTTCAATCCTCGGGAATTGATTGCTCGCATTCGCGCTCTTCAGCGCCGAAATCAAGTTACTCAAGCAAAATCCAACGCCACTGTTGAAAACATTCAAACAATTCGCTTTGGAAATTTTACAGTAAATTTCGAACAAAGGCTTTTACTTGATAAGCAAGAGAGAGAAATATCACTCACCAATGCAGAGTTCAGGTTACTGGAATATCTCGTCACTCATCATGATCGTGTTATTGATCGAACAGAATTACTAACCCACCTCGGAAGTGATCTTTTGCAGTATGTCGACCGAACAGTTGATGTGATGATATTGCGGCTTAGAGGCAAAATAGAAGTCGCACCGTCAAAACCAATTCACATACAGACTCGCCGAGGCAAAGGGTATATCTTTGTGCTATCGCCACTTATCGCAAAAATATAGTTTTTGCTTCTAACGAAATGTCGCTACATTCATTCACTATCAAGTTTCGCCTTTTACTTGCTGTTGCGGCGCTAGCATTTTCAACGCTTATTATCGGAATATCATCTTGGTATTGGTTATCACGCTCAAATACAATACTTGAAGAACTCCATAATACGACTTTGTATGAAGTCAATCGATCACATGAGTTAACTAAGCAAAGTGCGCTATTTACAACCGCAGCACCCTACCTGCTTAATCAAAGCTCTTCGTATTTGGTGCAATCTGAAGGCAACAAACTACTGAGCTCAATTGATAAGACGATCGAATCGTGGAAACTACAAGAGGTAACTATAGATGCAGGTATAGATTACTCGTCCAATATACATTCAACACTTGCTGAAATGCGCGAGTTAATAGAGGCACTTATAGATCAATCCAGGGTGTTATCAGACCACGATGACAACACTCGCGTGCACCTTGCACAGCTATCTATGATGGATAAAAGGCTCGTAAACGTTATAGCTGATAATTTACCTGAAGAGCAGATAGATGCTGCTCGTCAAGCACAATTAGCTGTACACATACTAGTAACAGCATCTAATGCAAGCAGCCTTCTTAGTCTTGGAGAATACCAGCGAAGCTTCTTAGAATCGACATCAACAGCGATCTATAAAAATAGTCCGGCACTTATCTGGAGTACTGTTAACGAAGCCTACTCACTGGCACAAGGGCCTCAGGGCCTCTTTAAGTTACGGTTTAAAGTATTGCAACACAACGTCTCTGCCCGCAGATTGCTAAGCAACATTAGTGCTAAGGCCAATGATCTTAATTTTCAGATACTCAGCCTTATTGAAAAATCAGAATCTGAGATTGCACGGCGCCGAACAGAGACTACCGCCAATATTCAAGATGCGAAAATTCTTGTAGCCCTATTTGGAATTGGGAGCATTGTACTGTCGTTGGTCTCTGCATTTTATATTTCAGGTTCCGTCATTAGGCGTTTGAATAAAATCACAAACACAATGAGCGGCTTGGCAGATGGGGACTTGACCATTAGTCTCTCTGATGAAATAGGTCGGAATGACGAATTAGGTGCACTTCAAAGCGCATTTAATGTGTTTCATGCAAACGCAATAGAACACAACATATTACATACAGAACTCATCCAAAAAACTGCTCTGTTAGAGTCCACATTCAACAACATCACCGACGGTGTGGCTATAACAAACACAGACGGAGAATTGCTTGCCTTCAACCCTAGGTTAAATCAATTGCTTGCCCATTTTGGAAATGAATCAGAGGCAACCATTGGATGTAATTTGTCTAACAAGGTTAACGCCGTAACCACAGAATTAGTAAACTCACATCGAAATATTCATAATTCAAACTATAAGGAGCTTCAAAACTCCTTAGGTCATGTCCTTGAAATACGCATCAGCACATTGCCTGATGGTGGCTCAGTATGGCTATTTTCTGATACTACTGAGCGACGTCGTGTGGAAGAGCGATTGCAGCATTTTCAACGGCTGGAAAGCCTTGGACAGCTGACAGGTGAGGTAGCGCATGATGTTAATAACGTTCTCAGCGCTGTCAAAGCGACATTGCCCTCCGTGCTTTCACGGCGACATAATGAGTCAGAGCATCGTCTTGCAGTTGAAAGAATCGAGGATGCCGTCGACATGGGAAACTCATTAACCCATCGCCTGCTCGCATTTGCAAAAAAACAGAGATTAAATCCTAAACATGTTGAAGTAAACGATTTAGTAAATGGCGTCAGTGAACTAATTTCGCTC
The DNA here is from genome assembly GCA_937991945.1 of uncultured Granulosicoccus sp. Lineage (GTDB taxonomy): Bacteria > Pseudomonadota > Gammaproteobacteria > Granulosicoccales > Granulosicoccaceae > Granulosicoccus. The sequence goes on along the minus strand of CALKLO010000015.1, from coordinate 3,615 downwards.
AGTCTTGGAAATCGAATTGAGTTAACTATCGTTAATAGCAATGAACGCCTCATCACGTATATTGATCCGTTGCAACTAGAGAGCTCTTTGTTGAATCTGTGTATGAACAGCGCACATGCTATAGAGGGAAACGGGGAAATAAGTGTAATCATCGAACAGTCAGTCAATGATTTATTACTTATTCATGTGAAAGACAACGGCTGCGGGATGAATACAGAGACAGTTATTCGGGCCGTAGAGCCGTTTTATTCCACACGCAGAGGCAGTAGCGGCACAGGCCTAGGTTTAAGCATTGTATACGGTTTTATTAAACAGTCTGGTGGAGACATGCAAATCGATAGTGCTGTCGGTGTTGGAACAACGGTCACTTTGTCTTTGCAACATTCAAACGAAATCACACCAGAACTAGCAGTCAAACCGAAGAAATGGACAGCAATTAAAAGATCTGTATTGGTGGTTGAAAATGACGTTAGCACTTTAGACAATGCAGTGAAGATACTCCAAACAGCTGGTTTTGAAGTAACACAAGCTGATAGTTATGAAGAGGCCCGTCGCCTTCTGATAGACGGCTCCCCCTTCTCATTGCTTTTTACCGATATACATTTAGGTGCCGGGCAGACGGGTTGGGAGTTAGCAACACTCTGTTTTCGCGAACACTTAGCAGAACAAATCATTGTGACATCGGGGCGAATTTCTGAGCTGTCTAATCCACCATTTAATCTAATTGATAACTGTATAACTCTTGAAAAACCATACGATTTAGAAGCTATATTGACGTTAACCTAAATCTATACAATTTCATATTTTGGTAGAAACTCAGTTCAGATTGAGCGAATATACCGCCGGTTAATATTGCTCCCTATCGCCTCTACAATATTTCTCCAGTAGACTTAAACCCACTAGAAAAAGTACGACAGCTCTACCTGCAAGTTGTCCTCATCATCAAATCCAGAGAATGCAGAGTCATTCTCTACGCTTTGAAAAATGGTCATCTGTACACGGGCCTTGATACTACTGCCAAAGCGTCGGCTTCCTTCCAGTGTAATTAATTGACCACCCTCGTCTAGATCGGTAATGACTCCGAGTAATCCCTCTAGCGATTGTTCGTCGTTCAGGGCTAGTCGTAGGCCAATTAATACGTCATTCTGGAACGCTTGGTTAGACTCCTCGCCCCGCTCGTCGTACATCCACTCAGTGACGATGCCTAGGTCAGCGCCCGATTCGCGAATGTCGTAAAAGCTGTATTCAAAGCCTGACACTAATGCAGCGTGATCTTCAATTTCATCACCCGTACGATAGACCAGTTCGGTTTTGAGTAACCAGCTTTCCAACGTGGCTTGGACATCAACACCCACTTGCGTGTGCTGATAGTAGAAAGGAACCACCGAGCTACTCGCCGGGTTAAAACGAAACAATGGGTCGCGAGAGGTACCGTGGAACACATGTGCGCCGACATCCCATTCGTCAAAGGCCGTGCTAACGCGTGCAGCAACATCAATATGCTTCTCACGCTCACCGGACTCGAACAGGGCGTTGTCTGTATCAATGACTACTGCGGGTCTGGGTCTTCCTCCAATGCCTGGGAAAGAGCGCTCACGAAACCCAGGCAGCACATACAAATCGATATCGCCCCAGTCTTTTAATAGCAGCAAGTTAACCATGGGTTGGCCTAACTTTGCTGAGGACCCATCGTTTTCGACTAGGTCTGTTTGGTTAATGACATCAACCAGGTTAGTGGATTCAGCGACTCCCCAAAACACTTTGCCCAAGCCTACGTTGAGCTCCCAGTCATCGCTGTAGTGTGAGTATAAAAACTCGCGCATATCAATACGACTGCGCTCTCTATCGTTTTGATCAATGCGTATAAACGGCGTTGCTGTGAATGAGCCGTTCTCCCCTACCGATGAGTACAGCTCAATCTCAGTCGACATGGACACGTTACTGTCCTGGGTGGCTTGGTGCTGAGAATCGCTAGGAAATGCTTGTAGCTGGAGAGCCACGTTACCGCGGGTCTCCACTTCAGCGTAAGCGCTGGTGCTCACAGCCATTGCCGTGAGCACCACCAATGGCACTGATAAGGCGTGCATCCACATCACTATCGGACCCGCTTTAGTGCCTTGCTATCAAAATCCTTGTCAGTGAGTCCGGTTTGAAATTTATAGTCAGACCACTCAAGGATAGTGCTTTTACCCGTTTGCTCATTTTGCATGTGCATACGGCCTGCGCGCCAGAATTGATCCATGTGACGCTCGTACTCATCAATTTCTAGGGTTTTAAGGGGTGAGTCTTTTCTATCGAAGTACTCAACCTTAACCGCCACCATTCGCTCTTGATCAATCCAGTTAATGAGTCGTGTATAGCCTGAGTGCTTGTACGCGGGTATCGCTTCAATTTTGTGTACCGCACGACCTTCAAACTCATCATCACCTAGATAACGGTAGGTGTATTTGTCGACTTCTTGCGAGCTGATATCTTCGAATGCAAACTCACTGCCCATAAACGGCCCAGACTTATTCTTTGAAGAAATACGCTTGACGCGCTTCAGCGCTGGCAAATACAACCACTGCTCATCAGCATCTGTCGCGTGAGAATGCGTCAAGCTGGCTGTGCCTTTTACATCGGCAGGTTCGTCAAAGATGGACATACTCTTGTCACCATCATTTTGTACTTCTAACACACGTGAGCGCATGCGCCGTGTGCTTTTCTTACCCGAGCGATTAATCAAGGTCATGGTCATAGCCGACTCAGAGTCAACAAAACCATCGTCTTGCGCCTGTACTGCGGTTGCTATTTCTAGCCCACGCTCTTCAGGTGTTTGCGCCATTGAGACAGTGGCAAACAATGCCCCTGCAACGAGTACAGCCAACTGACGTCGCATGTTGTCCGAACGAATATTCATAATGGTCTCCTTAATAGTATTTGTGTAGAAGCCTGCACCTATGCGCCCTGAGGCGCGGACGCAGGTGCAGCAGCTTGTTCTTCTGGTTTCTTATCCCCATCGACCAACAACAATAGTGCGGGTAGGAAGAGAAAATCGACAATCAGGGCAATCGCTATGGTGATAGCTGTCAACAGCCCCATTTGCGAATTCACTTGGAAGTTAGATTGCGCAATAACCATGAAGCCTGCCACCAACACAACAGTTGTCACGGTCAATGCAACACCTACTGTATTGAACGCGTAGCGAATAGCATCTTCAGCGTTCATGCCACGTTCACGACGGGCTCTCAAGTACTTACTGAGAAAGTGAATGGTGTCATCGACCACGATGCCCAGCGTCATGGCAACAACGACTGATACCGCTAAGCCGACCTCCCCGACGAGTATGCTCCACACACCAAAGGCCATAAGCGCGGGTGCAATATTAGGAATTAAACTGACGGCCCCAAATTTTACTGAGCGCAGAGCAACCACTAAGATCAGAGAAATAAGCACTAGTGCGATGCCCGTACCGGACAGCATGCTAATGATATTTCTCATACCAATATGCGAGAACATAATGGTAGGCCCTGACGGCACCGTTGCGATATTAGGTGTGTTCTGCTGCATCCATTCTATGGATTCTTGCTCTATACGCAGCATCTCTTTTGTAGATACCGTTTCAAGAGTCGCTGA
>CALKLO010000014.1 GCA_937991945.1 uncultured Granulosicoccus sp. | reverse complement strand
GCAGATTATTACCGGTAAGCCTGCGATCGATCAGCTCAACACAACCGACTTCAATTATACGGTGGCCGCCTTTCGTATCTAGGCCTGTGGTCTCGGTATCGAGAACGATCAAACGGTTACCCGTATTTTGTTCACTCATACAAGTAAATTCTCTGATTAATCATTTTTCCGCCACTTATCTAGATAAGCCGAGCCACCAATCAATAAGTATTATTGTGGACACGTATTAAACGAATTTATTCCAACTCGCGACATGGTACACGGTTGATAGAGCGTAGAGTGCGGACACATAGGCGGATAGTTTAAGACTACCCACTTCAACTCTCGCTGCAAGTGGGGGACCCCAATCTTCGGGTAAGCCCCTATTAACAAGCAAGTTTAAGCGTGGAGGGTAATGCTGCTATCGCTTAATCGGTGTGGAAATAGACTAGGCCAACGAATACGATCAACAGGACGCTACATAGCGCTAAGTGCTTGATGCAAGTCGTCTATTAGATCTTGCGTGGCTTCAAGCCCAACATTCAGCCTAACCAACCGACCGCCATAGTCTTTTCCCGGGCGATCTACATCGGGATAGACCACGGCCAAGCTATTGACCCCACCCCAGCTTAAACCAATATGGAAAAGTCTTAATGTATTGATAAAGGTCACTACCTTTTCAGACTCAACATCATCATCAAACAAAATCGAAAATACACTCGTTGAACCTGTAAAATCTCGCTTCCAAAATTCATGGCCGGGGCATGTTTCAAAGGCGGGATGAAAAACACAATTTATACCCACTTGCCCCTCTAACCATTGAGCGACCTTAAGTGTTGACGTTTCTAGATGATCCAGCCGAACTGGCAATGTTTGCAACCCTCTTAGTGCCAAGCTGCAATCATCTGGCGAGACGGCCAGGCCTAGTTGACGGTACACCTCTCCCATAGCGTTATACGCGTGTTCGTCATTCACCGATACAGACCCCAGCAACAGATCGCTATGGCCACCAATGTACTTAGTTAGCGCTTGCATACTCACATCAACACCGTGTGCGAAGGCATCGAAGAAGACACCTGCTGAGTAAGTATTATCCAGCGCCACCTTGACACCTTTATCATGTGCGGCAGCAACTATGGCAGGAATGTCCTGTATTTCCATAGTCACCGACCCAGGGCTCTCGCACCAAATCAATGTCGTATTGTCTTTGATTAAGTCTGATATCTCTGCACCGATCAAGGGGTCGTAAGGTTCAACATCGATATTGAGTCCGCGTAATAATCCTTCTGCCATTTCCTTGTTTGGACCATAGGCTGAGTATGGAACTAAGGCATGCGTACCGGCTTTGCAATAGGCAAAGTACACCAATGCAATGGCGGCTTGCCCACCTGGCACGATAAAGGTGTGATGGGCTTGTTCCAGGCGCGCAATGCGAGAGGCTAACTCAAGCGTAGTTGGTGTGCCATAAAGACCATAGGAATACCCATTTTTGTCTTGTTGCCAGTCGTCACTAACATCACTTTGCTGATCGAACACCACCGTAGAGCCTCGGTATACAGGAGTCGCCAACGATCGATAGTCGCGACGAGATTGTGGTGTTGCATCTAGTAGTCGTGTTCGCCAATCCATATCAGTCATGTCTCTTTATATTTTCTGCAGATTTTGGATGGCTGTTACATAAATCTTAACAGCCGACACCATCTCGCTAACCGGCACGTACTCGTTGAGTGAATGGCATTGCGCTAGTGCACCAGCACCACAAATTACTGCCGGAACGGCAAAATTAGGTGCATCGGTTGAACCCGGAAACGGAACCACCTCTGGCTCTTGACCAAGAACATCGGTGACAGCCTTATGCAGCGAGATAAACAGCGGCGAGGTTTGATCCGTACTCAGTGGCGGCACATTCAGAGTGGGTTCTGAGAGTGCATAGTTGAAGTCAGGAATGTCATTGGCAACAGACTCTAGTATTGCCGTCAATTCCTGTATGACATTGTCATAGGTTTCGCCAGGTACGGTGCGTCTGTCGACAATGATTTCACATTGATCGGGCACAGAGCTAACGTTTTGACCACCGCTGATTACGCCGATGCTAAAAGAGGGGTTTCCACACAAAGGATGAGGTTCACGAACGGATAATTCATTGGCATAAATTTGAAGCGCAGTAATGAGCGCATTCATATGATAAATAGCGTTAATGCCAAGCTCAGGCATACTCGAATGAACTGAAGCGCCCGTTGTGGTTATGGACAAACACACTTGACCTTTGTGCGCAGGGCTAATACGTAAACTGGAGGGCTCTGCAACTATCGCGTAGTCAACGGCAGGACCATTTTCACCAAAATGAGCGGACCCCACCATAGCGTGTTCTTCGTCTACTATGCCTGCGACGATAACATCACCTAACAATGGCTCTTTGGACAGCTGCAGCAAGCGAATCACTTCCAGGTATGCGGCAAGCCCGGCTTTCATATCACACGAGCCACGACCGTAAACATTCCCCTCTTGTACAAAGCTCTTAAACGGATTGTCGTACCCGGCCACACCCACCGTATCGAAATGCCCTGCGAGCAAAATGGTCGGTCCATTCCCCTGCCCCTTCAAACGGCCCCAAACGTTTCTCCGACCGTCTTCGACGACTTGGCTATCAACCTGCAAACCAAGCTCATGCAGTCTGCGTTCAAAATAGAGAGCCATGTCTTCCTCGACAGGAACCATGGGGTCAGCATTGCCAAACGTATTGACACTGGGTATGCCAACCATGGCAATGAGGTCGTCCGTCAACCGTGTTTCATCAACGTGCATATCGCTATCCTATGTCAGTATGGGTAATTCAGGGTCAGCACGCCGCGATAGCAACTGTGCCGCCTCATCCCTTACCACTACGTTTTCTTCGTGCAACATTATTTTGCCGGGTAGAAATTCGTAACCGGGCTCTATAGCTAGGATCATACCCGCCTGTAGGACGGTATCATCGCTGGCCATAATCGAAGGCCACTCGGTGTTCTTTAAACCAACACCGTGCCCCATTCGACCAATCGAACTATTGGATGCACCACCTTCTTCCAGCACCTTGGCCATCGCTTTAAAAACGTCGGAAGACTTAACACCGGGTTTGACCGCCGCTATTCCTGCCTCTGTCGCCTTGTAGGCAAGTCGATACGCAGCAAGCGCCTCTTCACTAGCAGCACCCAATGCAAAGTTGCGATCAAAGTCGCTGTAATAGCCATCATATTCACAGCCCGTATCGATGAAGAGTAAATCACCTTCGTTCAAGACTCTGTCGCACGGAAAGCGAATGGCATCGTCTATCCCTCCAGGCCCTGACGTCGTTACCAAATACGGTGCTGAAGTGGCCTTACGACTCAGAATATCCAGACGAAACGCCTGAAATGCCTCACGTTCACTCATTCCCGTATGAATAATGCGGGGCACGTTTTCAAACGAATCAGACACTAGCTCGCATATATGTTGATGCTTAGCAATCTCTAAGCTTGATTTCACCATTCGCTGCGTTTTTACGATGTCAGTGGCGTCCACCAATGAGATTCCACCCAATAATCTATTCAGTGTTTGCACATCATTACCGGGCATGCGTAGATGTGTCTCTGGCCCTGTCGGCACACCGATACGCTTATAGTTTGTTCCTAACTCTTTGAGTGTGCTGGCGAGCAGGCTGACACCTTCATCAGCAGGGTTAGGCGACTGCCATGAACGCACATCCTGTATCCAGGTATTTGCCACAGTAGTAACACCAATACTAGGCACGACCGCAATCGGCTCACCCGATAACGGTATGACTAAAAACCATGGTCGAGTGGGACTCTGCCAAAAATAACTATTAAACCCCGCGTAGTACGCTATTTCAGGCTCTGTCATTAACAGCAGTGCATCCAAACGCATATTGCGCATGAGTTGCTGTGCCCGAACTGTTCGAGCTTCGAACTCTGTAACCGGGAAACCGTAGGGTGGGATTAATGTAGTCATCATTGTCCGTTAAGTATCGTTAGGTTAAGGATGCCGCGAACAAACGCCCTTTCCCAGCCAAGGTATCTTGGATTCCCGCTAGCCTCAGTAAATGCCAAGCCAGCGCGTGGTTGCTCGCCGTAACCGGCTTGCCCAATTGGTTTTCTGCTCGCTCAATAATACCCGTGGCACGCAAACTTGTGCACGAGATGAACACACCATCACAGGCTTTCGAAGCACCTATAGAGAGTGTTGCCTCTAATATTGATGACTCGTCAATTTGCCCCACAACATCATCGTTATCTTCATAAAAGGATCCCACTATGGACACAGCGATACCAGCGGCCTCAAGGTTGGCTTGCATGGCGCTGGTAACATCTGGTGCATAAGGCGTAAGCAACGCTACGTTCTTAACCCCGAGTATCTTTAGCGCACATTTGGCGGCTGTGATGGGATTAGTGACTGGCACTTGCGGATGTACATCATTTATCAGCTGACGTACTCGATGCTCTCCGATGAGCGTAGCGCCTGACGTGCAACCGTAGGCGATCGCATCGAAACCGAAATTAGGCGGCAGCAGGCTGGCCGCTGTCGGCAGTTCGTCCGCCATTTTCGTCAACGTATTCGGCGTAACGATTGCATCGTTCGCTAGCCGCGCATGGTAGATCGCCACTCCCTCCAAATCCAGTAGCTGCCCGAACTCCGCCTCAATAGTTTGATCGGTTTGTAGCACTAACACACCCAAGCGGGCACGCCCGCCCATGCCTCCATCTGTTGTATAGGGAAGACGGAGGATTTGCGGAGACATCTCAACGTGAGACCGATCTTTAGAACTACCCATTCGCTGTCTCAAAGACTTACATCGCCCCTGAGCTTACGCCTCTTCGATCGCGTGGAGCTATATCTGGAGCGCCGCTGTCGCAAACAGGAAAATTAT
>CALKLO010000013.1 GCA_937991945.1 uncultured Granulosicoccus sp. | reverse complement strand
AATAAGCTGTGCGATCGGATATCAGGAGATGCTGAACTGGGTGTTCAAAAAGTGTCTTCGAGAATTATCATTGATAGGACTAAGTGGTTTTTGGGGTATCCGATTGATAAGTTGAAGTGGTTGCAGGATTGTTAGTGAGAGTTTGGTGTTGTGCTGAACAGTGCCTTGAGAACAGATTACGTATTAGAGGGGGTATTGGCAATGAGCTGGCAGTAGTTTTGCTGACCTAAGGGTAACCGTTATGTGTCAACCATCCTTATCGAGGTCAGGTCGCTGGTAAATGATCTGCGCACAATGCAATCGTCAGTAACTCGCAATGGTTAATTCTATGCAGCGTTTCTCTCAACGGATTGGAATTACATGCGCAGTGTTGCACTTCAACTTGGTCTAATTATTCTCTTCTTGGGCACTGGATGTAACTCTGATAAAGCTGACGTCAGTAGCGACGATGTGCACCAGGACAATCAAACTGATGCCGCTCCTATACTTGGAAGCACCGAACATTTAGGCGATGTTACGCAGTCAGATCAGGTTGAGGAAGAGCTAGAAGATACACAAACCAACAGTGAGACTTCTGCGCTAGACGAGGCAATTGAGACAAACAGCGCTTTAGAATCAGATGAGATAACCAACACAGACAACACGTCTGAGCTAGTAACCATCATAGAGTCTGTCGAGATTCCAGTTACACCAGTTACACCTGATAGCCTAACCCCTCCAGAGGTGTCAGACACTGACAGGGCTGCAGAGGTACAAGAGCCTACGGAGGTGGAAGACACTCGGGAGTCAGACATTGATAATCCACTGAATCAGGAGAGCGCTGAAAACGTCCTGTTCCCTGTATATGTGACACCACCAGATGTCGAGCAGTGTTCTGTCGAGGACGTAAAGCGCCGGATCTATCGGGACATGCGCGATTACTACCTATATGCGGATCAAGTACCTCAGTTAAACCTTTCGAATTATGATTCTCCGGAAAGCCTCATTAACGCTCTTCGAGTTTTCCCTGATGTCTACAGTTCTGTTCAGGATGCGGATACGCAGTTCGCGTTAGCCGATGAAGGGCAACGAGAGGGGTTTGAGTTCTGGTTCAGTCCAGCCAATGATGGTGCTGTCAGATTTCGCCACATTTGGCGAGGTTCCTCAGCCGATCACGCTGGTATAAAACGCGGTGATGAAATCATCAGCTTAGAGGGTCGCCCTATAGAGGAGCTCAGCAACAGCGAAATCATATCGATTATATTTTCGCCAGAGATCGCTCCACTTTCGCTAACTGTTCGCACAGGTGACGACGTGCCTCGAACGGTACAGGTGTCGCATGAGGTTTATCAGTGGGTAACAGCAGGCCCGGTTACATTGACAGCATTAGATGAAAATGCAGGTTCGCCCAAAATTGCCTATTTACCCATTGATTCTTTTGTAGCGCCTACGAAGAACGAATTTGATACGGCTATTGCCCAAATTGTTGATACGGGAGGTGTCGATGAATTAATCGTTGACCTACGTTACAACGGAGGTGGTGACACTAATATCGCACACTATATGGCGTCAATAGTCGGTGGGGAAAAGGTCCAGGGTAGAGAGGCCTACACCAACACATGGAATAATAAATACAGCAGTTTGATGTACACCAGAAATTTCGATGTACTAACTCAGCCATTGAATCTTCCAAGGGTAATTGTATTGACGACACCGTTCACTGCATCTGCATCTGAGCTTTTCATCAACTCACTCAAACCCTATATGGATGTGGTCGTCATTGGTGAACGCTCTGAAGGCAAACCCTACTCAAGCGGGATAATCGAATATTGTGGGAAAACTCTCAATATTATGACGGTGGAGCGAACGAACTCTGTTGGTGTCAGCGTCGCCGGTGGTATCCAGCCAGATTGTCTCGTTGAAGATAATTGGGAAACGCCAGCCAGTTCAGTCGAAGACCCTCATATGAAAGCCTCTATTGCCTACATTCTTGATGGAAGCTGTAATTGAGAAAGAGTGCACCACAACAGTGCGCCAGCCATCTGACAATGTCAAACGGTCGATTTACACCCTATGCATCATCGGTTTCGAACCAGCGTTGGGCTCTTTGCTCCTAGACACGTTGAACCACTGAAACCTTAGCTGACCATTGCCCTAGGATAGAAATAAGACGTGTTGAGCGACGGTTAAGTAATAGACCCAGAAAATGCCTTGGTATGGCGACACTAAATCTAGTAGCCTCTGGAGAACATCCTGTTGTTGCACTTGGGATTTGAAACCGGGATACAACACATGTATGTGCTCATCCATAATATTCGGCTCACTAAATTCAGGTTTATTACAAAATGCAAGAACCCAGCGAGCATGACGACCTGCGCATTAAATTTTATAAACAAACCATCGCGCGGGTAAATGAAGTTTGCAACACGAGTGACGATCTCTGTTTCGTTTATGTGCAGCACGCTTTTTCACCGTTGATAACGCATATTTCGTGTCTGCAGAACCGTTTGGCCGCACTTATACCAAAAGCAAGCTCCTCCACAAGTAACAGGGGCGTTGTGAAACAACTAGAGAAAGAGTTCCCGAGGCGTATCTATGCCGACATCAACCGAGGCCATTTACGCAATACAGACTTTACGCTCAACTTACTAAAGCACGTCACTCGAGGGAGACCTTTTGCGATACTCGAATACGGTGGTTATTTCGCTCCAAGTGCAGAGGTCATTGCAAATGACCCCGAACTGGGACCAAAACTCGTTGGCTTTGTTGAAGGCACAGAGAATGGAATCAAAGGTGCTGACGATGGATCAACTATTGGGTATCAACAGGTGGCGCATAAAATCACCAAACCAATAATTTCAAAATCCAAATCACGAATCAAAAAAATTATGGACCGAGATATCGGCCCCGCAATTGTTGAATCCTGTAACAACATACTGCTTCAGTCAATCGGATATGGCGTTAAAGCGACACAACTCAATATCGGGATCATTGGACTAGGTTCGATCGGTAAGGGCTTATTGAGGCATTTGAATAATGACAACATACAGCCTCTTGTTTTTGACCTCGATATTGCCGTTATGGCGGAACTTGCACATAGCCATCATTCGGCGGTACCGCAGACAACACTATTGGCGAAAAGTGATGTAGTGTTCTTGAATACCGGCAGCTGCTTTTTGGCACAACAGCCAGAATTACTTAACCACATAAAAGAAAATGCAATATTAGTTCTTTGCACATCAGGAGATGTTGAGGCCGGTATCCCACAGCTAATTGCTTCAAAGCATATCGAGCTTGTTAAGTGTGACCTAAACAATCAAGTTGCCACTTACAAAACGCGTCAAAACAAATCCATTCGAATCATGCTTGGTGGCGACAGCATTGGACAAGCGCCCAATTTGGTGGTTGAAAGCGGCTCAGGCTCTCTAGCCAATTTGATGTCCGATATGGAGTTTTATGCGCTGGGTTGTCACCTTGCCAGCAAAGGAGCCCAACTACCAGGTGGCCGCATTAGTGATTCACCCTTAGACATTCAAAATTTAATATTTGAACAATGGCTGCAAGTGTTTCACCCTAAATGCAGAAACACACAAAGCGAACCAACAAGTTTAAGTGAGCTGAATCTTCCCGAGGAAACGTTGGTTTCCAGTTAAGGACACCAACTCCAAAGAGCGGGTAACGTCAGTATGAGCCTGAATCGGTTTACGAATAACAGCTTATGCAGCGGCTTTGATACCGTGCTGACTCATTAGCGCGGTAAAACTAGTAAAGTCAGTGGGTTTATGGAACAGATACCCCTGGTACTCCTGACAATAAAAATCATGCAGCATCTCCAACTGCTCGGGAGTCTCAACGCCTTCCGCAACAACATACAGACCAAATAACTTTGCCATAGAAACAATAAGCTCAATAATAGGTTTGGCACTATCCATTGAGTTTACAAATGATCTGTCAATCTTGAGACAACTAATGGGATATCGATGCAGATAAGCAAGATTTGAGTATCCGGTGCCAAAGTCATCAATTGCGATCTCGAATCCAGCCGCCACAAGCTGATGTAGCTTGTCGATAGTGCATCGGTCATGCCCTAAAAGTACTGACTCAGTAATTTCAAGTTCTATTTTTTTCGGGTTGCCGCGCTGTTCCTTTACGATTTCGAGTAACTCTTCAACCAGATATTCTTCGTTAAACTGTAGCGGTGAGAGGTTCACTGAAATTCGAATATCGTGTCCTTGCTCAGCCCAGATACGCTGCGCAACAACGGCATCTTTAAAAACCACTTTTCCCAGCTCTGAAATTAGCCCTGATTCTTCACACGCAGTAATGAAACCATCGGGTTGTACCAGCCCTTGCGTGGGATGGTTCCATCTGACCAATGCCTCCGCCCCAACAATTGAATTGCTGCTAACCTCAAGTCGTGGCTGAAAGTAGGTTTCGAATTGATTATCCTTCAATGCCGAGCGCAATTCGGAGACGAGGTTCATTTTCGACTCCGCGGCATCACTAAGCTCTTTGGAAAAATAAGCGAAGTCGTTTTTCCCTGTCTCCTTTGCGTGATACATCGCTAAGTCGGCGTGTCGCATCAGTTCAAGTATTTGCGTACCGTTGTTTGGAAACAGCGCTACGCCTATTGAAGGTGTAACCTGAACTTCACGACCTTGTAGGGTCATAGGTACAGAGACAACATTAATTATTTGCTGCATGATCGATTCGAAATGTTGTTCGCTTTCGAATGGATTTATTAACAACAGGAACTCATCTCCACCGAGACGAGCGATTGAGTACTGTGACTTTTCAATACTTCTCAGCCGGTCGGCCACCTCCACCAGGAGTTGATCACCCGCATCATGCCCCAAAGAATCATTTACATTTTTAAAATTATCCAGGTCGATAAATATCAAGCCCCCAGACTTTCCTTCCATCAGCGTCTTATCAATTTTCTGTTGAAAATAAATTGAAACATAATTACGGTTGGGAAGTTTTGTCAGGGTGTCATGTTCAGCTAAAAATTGGGCATGTTCTTCCGTTGCTTTTAACTTGGAAATATCCACCTCGCTGATTAACCAAGCTGCCTCACCAGAGACCGCATCATGACAACGGCGCGCGGTAATATCGTGCCATACAACACCTTTAACTGTGTTGACATTAGTTATGGCTTGTATCTCCTCCTTTGTGGGATCGTCAAGTTGACGCAATAAATCTTGATCCACAAAATGATCCTGAAGTTTATTACTCGCGCTTGACACAATGCTACGAGAGGCAGGGTTTCTATACAGTGGAGCGCCAGCATTGGAATACAATGAAATGTTCACAGATGTATGCAACAGGGCTTCCGAACTACGCAAATTCTCAGCAACTGCAGCTTTCTCAGTAACACCTTCGCAGAACATGCATAAACGATCGGGGCTTAACCGATATGCGCTGAAAACTACATTTAACGTTACTGGCTCGCCAACAGGGTACATGGTCCAAATTTCAGTGAACTGCGCAGTTTCGTCTCTGGCAAAATCAGTTTTGTATTGTTCAAGACGTTTGGAAACTGATACCGACAAATCAGTACCCATTTTACGACTT
>CALKLO010000012.1 GCA_937991945.1 uncultured Granulosicoccus sp. | reverse complement strand
GTGGCACAACACATTCTGACAACCCAGGTCCTGGGGATGTATACCCAGAGTGGGGGCCAATTGAGCTGTCGGACTAAGAGGCTCCAGTACGCCTATATGAGTTCGTACGATTTAGGATAGCGAGTGGAGGCAGAAGCTTGTGTAAACAAGCTCCGCCAACACTACTAATGAACGTACTAAGCAGGTTGCACTGCCATGTGTTTAATCTCCAGTACATTGAAGTTGGGATCCTCCACAAAAAACGTTTCTTGTTGGTATCCAGTGCCTTCGAATCGTATGTAGGGAGTATCTAGAAATCCTGTGGTGGCTTCTACGTTTTTACGCACAACCCTGTAGTCTTCCATCGTTAAATGTATGCCAAAGTGTGGAACGCATACCTCGCCCATATCCACACTGTGTCGTGACCTATCGGCACTTTTTCCTACTCTGGGCGCAGATTCATGAAGAGTCAGTTCGTTTCCCCAAAAATCGATATCTTGCCACTTACCCTCTTCGGCCATGTCTAGTTTGCAGCCTAGAACGTCGCGATACCACGCAACTGTTTTAGTTAGGTCACCCGCTTCTACGGCCAAATGGAAAATGTTGCTGCTCATGGGGGAGTCTCGATGTTTGTGTCTAAACAGTTTATTGAGGTTTATCAGCAATTAATTAGCGTAATTAGTATGCTAATTCTGTATTTTTGGCAGATTATGCCAAATAAAGATATCTATATATGTTTTAGTTGCCGTCAGGCAAAAAGTACCTTGGAGTGGACACATGCACGAGCTCGATAATATAGATCGTAAAATAATTGCAGAGCTGCAGCAAAACGCCCGTTTGAGCAATCATGAACTCAGCGAGCGGGTGGCGTTATCACCTTCACCTTGTTTGCGGAGACTACGTCAGTTAGAGAAAGCTAAGGTCATACAAGGGTATACAGCAGTGGTCGACAAAGAGGCCTGTGGTTTACCCATTATGGTGTTCATTTCGATTCGTCTTCAAAAACAAACTGACACCACCATTACGAAATTTGAAAAGGGCATCCTAGATTTGGATGAAGTCATGGAGTGTTTTTTAATGTCTGGTAAATCTGACTACATGCTGAAAGTTATGTGTCGTTCTTTAAAAGACTATGAGAAATTCATACGCGACAAATTATCGCGTATTCCTGGAATTGGAACGCTAGAGACTAATTTTGCATTTGGGCAAGTAAAGCAAAAACGTGTGTTCCCTGGGTTGTAGCTCAGGAATATTAACTAGGGATGTTAAGCGACCTATTTATCTACAGAACTAACTACTTTCGAACTTATAGCCCTCAATACTATTATGATTCCCCCACTCTTTTGTGAACGCATTAAACACAATGCCACAGGCTGTATTAACGTTTATTGAAGCACCTGAGCCAAATTGAGGAATGTATACGCAGTAATCGCATTGCGTTAATATTTTTTCGTGTATGCCTGTTCCTTCATTGCCCAGTATGAAAACCGTATTTTTTTCAAAATTGGATTCATTGATTGAAACGGCGGTAGTCGTTATCTCAACTCCCACTACATCATAGTGTTGGCTTTTGTAATACTCTAAAGCATCTTCGACTTTATAGAAGTGACGAAACTGTGTAGAGCTCGCGGTACGCTGATTCCCAAAGCTTGAGTATTTTTTACGGCCGATAACGCATATTTCCTCAGCGCCAAAGGCATTGGCCGTTCTAATGAGTTGTCCAATATTGGTGTTGCTCTTTATGTTGAATAGGAGCAATACGAATTTCATGAAAAATTCTCTGCGATGTCTGCTAGTAGAATATAGTTTGACACGTACCAGAAGCGCGCGTGCTCAATACGTACGTGTTTGCAACTATTTAAATGGCCACGCTACCTATCCAATCCAACACCCTTAAATCGCGACTTAACCGTAAACGCAGCACCGATATCCAAAAAGGGTCTGGGTGGAAGCCAAGTGGCAGATTTTGTATTCAAGCAGTCAGTGATCAATTCAGATTGTCCACCGGACGCCAAGTTTGCAAGTGCTGAACCGAAGGCAGTTCCCCGCGTCACGCCAGATCCGTTATAGCCACCTGCGACAAATACGTTTTGTTTTTGTTGTCCAAAAAAATTGGTACCGTTGCGGCTTATTCCTTCAACACCTGACCAGGAAAATTCAAACGGTACGTGCTGTAATTGAGGGAATCTTCTTTCGAACGCTTCTCTATGCACCATTTGGCGTTTGTGTAGCTGTTGATCCGATAGTAAATTGGCTCCGACGTATTCGGCAGTATTGCGTAAGCAAATTCTGCCATCTTCGGTTAAACGAACCGTTGCGCCACCACCGTGCAGTGAGAGTACGCCCCACTGACGTTTGCTGCCTAAGCTGTCAAGTTCTTGTGTGTTTAACACTCTTGTAAAGCTACCCGATAAGGTGCTGCCTATTACATGGCGCCTTAAAAAGCCAAGCTTAGGCGCTTCGTAGTTCGTCGCTATAATAACGTTGTCGGCAACAACGCGCCCAGAGGAAAATTGAGCGGTAATATTTTTTCCATAAGCTAATTTTAGTACTGGGCTAGATTCATACAGTGTGATGTTATTGGGTAGGGTGTTGACCAATCCGCGCACCAATGCGGCAGGTTGTAGTAACGCACCATCGTGTACATGGAATCCGCGCTGGTAAACAGAGCTTCCTAAACGCTCAGACAATTCATTATGATTAAGCGCTGTATGCGCTATGTCTAAACCTTGCAGGTAGTCTTGATAATGGTCACATTCATGTAGGGACATGTCATCAGCTGCAGCATGATGAAAGCCGTCTTCATGCCATGAGCATTTAATGTCATTGTCCAATACGCTAGTACGAAGTAATGACAGCCCAGCTTGGTTAATCCTGTTAACTCTTTTGTATTCGCTGATTAAGCCGTTGTCGAAGGCACCGGGAAACTGGCTGTACTTAACGGCATATCCTGAGTTTCGTCCAGAGGCTCCCTGTCCCACTTCTCGCGCCTCAACTAAAATGATCTGGTCATCAGGGTTTAGGGTTGCTAAGGTTCGTGCAGCAGAAAGTCCAGTTAGTCCTGCCCCGATAATAAGCCAAGGAGTTCTAACGTCGCCGGCGACTGAAGGTTTGGATACGCGCGCGGGTAAAAACTCTGACCACCCGTGATGGTCTGTTTTGTACTTGTTTGTATTTTTTGAAAGGAACATTGGAGCTAGCCCTTAAGCATTCGAAAACCAACACCCCAGCAAATGCAACCAGTGGGTATAGGAGCGATTAAGGCTACTTTACAGGAGATTGTACTGCAATTATTCTGAGCACCACGTGATGGATCAGAACGTACATGTTCAAGATATAATCACGCTCACCAATAGGTATGTTCGCAAATACCTATGTTGCTGAATACTTAAATCAGGGGTGAGTCGTCTTCGAACAACCCTGCTTAACATTACTGACCTTTGTTACGACCAAGCATCGCTAGGGGTGTTTTACAGATTATTGTTATGTCGGTTAGCAGTGAAATCTGCTCCACATACTTCAAATCCCATTCGCCATTCTCGTGCATTGGGCCATCGCCGCGAGCGGAGATCTGCCATAAGCCGGTTAGTCCAGGGCGAACGAGATGTCGCTGTGCAAGGTTCTCGGGGTATTTTGCGTTCACCACAGATTCAAGCTCCGGGCGTGGCCCAACAATGCTCATCTCTCCGCGAACAATATTAATTAGTTGGGGGAGTTCGTCGAGACTGTAACGGCGCAGAATCATTCCAACGTGTGTGTGGCGCGGGTCTTCATCTGATTTGTGCGTGATTCGATCTTCATGTTGAACCAGCATGTCCTTTAACCGCCTGTCCTCTCCCATGGTGCGAAACTTAAGCACGTTAAACGGCACACCATTCAATCCAATTCTGCGTTGTTGAAACAGAATGGGACTGCCCATGGATACCAATACCAATGCACCAATTAGTAACATGGGTACAAACAAGATCACTAATGCGCAGAGCGCCACAGCTCGATCAATACCGGTCTTTATATGTTTTGTATACGCCGTCGGTGTCAAATGCACCTTAGGTAGGGTATTTACCATTGGAGTTTCCTGTTCCAAGCCGTTTGTCTACTTTGTCTTTCGTAACCGGCTATCGGCCGATAAGGCATGTTCTTCAGTAAGGAGAATAATTTGGCAATTTCGTGAGTGGGTTACTCCCGTTATGGTCGTGAAATTGGGAACTCTAGGGGTTACTGGGGTTGCCGTCTGAGTGCAGGTAAGTCGGGCAAGAAGCCTTTGAAGTGTGCGGTACGTTCAGCTACCCCAGTTTCCTTAGTCTCCCTCAATTGAAACTGACCGATCATTCGTTCCAGAAATGCTTTCGCGCTTCACGCCGAATATCGTACAAAGACAGGCCAACGTCATCTAGCAAGCTGATATCGTTTGCCAGTTTGAGCAAGTCTCGCCGTTGTCTTGATCGCTCATGCCAAAGTCCTAGGGTCTGAGTGATACTCCTCTTGGGCTGCTTGGTGTCATCTCCCGGTGTCTGGACTGGAGAGAATTCTTGTAAGCACCCAGCGTCCATTAGGCAATTAGTTGAGTGGTTCATCGTGCTGCGCTCCCAGTTAATGTATCGCCTTCTAACCAATCTGCTGTGTGTTGGCAGAGTATGGACAATCGTATGAGCAGTGATCGGAACAGCCGCCTAACTCTTTTCTTTGAGGGTCTGAGTACGGGTCTGGCGTGAGATACGGTTAAATGCGGTTG
Source organism: uncultured Granulosicoccus sp. (assembly GCA_937991945.1). Taxonomy (GTDB): domain Bacteria; phylum Pseudomonadota; class Gammaproteobacteria; order Granulosicoccales; family Granulosicoccaceae; genus Granulosicoccus. Next base: position 4,494 of record CALKLO010000012.1, on the reverse strand, counting down.
AGAGATGACTCCTGCCGCGTGTGCCAGTGCGTCTACATGTATTTCTTGCATGGAACGATGATTCATGAGATTTCTTCTTTGTTGACTTCGGACTACAATAATCGGCACTATTTGGTCTTCTATCAAATGACAACAATTCACACAGCATGAATAAAACTCATGGATAGGGCTCGGCAACTGCCCCCGTTGAAGGCGCTGCTAGCCTTTGATGCAGGTGCTCGGTTAGGCAGTTTCACTAAGGCTGCAAAGGAGCTGCACGTTACTCAAACGGCAATTAGCCACCAAATTCGACTGCTGGAGGACTATTACGAGCAGAAATTATTTGATCGTACTTCTCGTGACCTGGTGTTAACCGAGTCAGGTACTCGGTTAAGGGCGGTTACCACTGAGCTGTTCGATCGGCTAGATCAAGTGAGTCAGGATTTAAAGCCGGGAGTTGAGTCTGAACAAGGCCCGCTTAGAATCACTTTGCCGCCATCTCTTGGCAGTTTTTGGCTTGCGCCAAGACTTGGTCAATTTTGGGCTGAACACAGCATTGACTTACATTTGATTCCAGCGAGAGAGATTCTGGATTTTCAACTGCATAAAATTGATTTGGGCATACGCTGTGGAACAGGTGAGTGGCCAGGTATGGAGGCTGAGTTCCTTATGCCAATGGACATCGTTCCCGTATGTTCTCCCGAATTATTAGCGCAGAGGCCCGGTCTCGATACGTCTAAAGACCTAGCTAACTACACGCTATTACACGAGATAAACTACGACCAGTGGGGGGAATGGTTGGCAGCTCGAGGACTCGATCATATCGATAGCTCCCGAGGCGTTGTTTGCCAAGACACTCACATGCTCTACAACCTTGCTCTGAACGGACAAGGAATTGCCTTAGTCACGCTGCAGGTTGTGTCTGAGGAGTTGAAGACTGGTCGCCTTGTACGCCTGTTTCCAGAATTAGACGAATCCACTAGTGGTTATTATCTGGTGCACCGCAAAGACGTTCGGCTCAGTCCCAGAGCACAAATTTATAGGGAGTTCGTATTACAACAAGCCCGACTACCTGTCTAGCGTGTTTGTATTCATCATTAGCTGCTATTTCAAAAATGCAGGTCTACCCATTGTTGCCAATTCAGCTATGCAGTTTGGTTTCGAAACATCAACAGCGAGCGATGTTGCAAGTCCAGCGCGTAGGTTTGAGTTGGCTTTGTAGTTAAGAAAGCGATTGCTAACGCGGTAGGCGATTTCTTTGACATTAGCCGCCGTGCCTTCTTCAGAGATACTTGGGTTTTGGTTGCCCATCTTACGCATCATGAAGTAATTGGCTCGTTGGATATTCCATCTCTTGGTAGAGGCGCGAGTCTTGAAAGCGCAATTGAGTGAAATGCACATCTCATTATTTTCTACTCTGTGAGGCGACGTGGTTTCCCACCAAACGGCGTCTCCGGCGTTAAGTGTGCAGCTTTGGCTTCCTTGATCTAATGTTTCATTGTAGGGAAGGTACTCTGAGGTCTTGCCTGCGTAGACAGCTTCAATGTGATGTTGTGAGGCGTAATGGAAATCCATTGATGGGTAAACCCACAATTTTTTGCTTCCATGCAAGTGCCATAACGAATTGGGCTCTCTATCAAAATGGTAGTGAGTGTGTGCACCTGGCGAGGTCAATATCAAATCACTCGTTATTTCATGCAAGCCATTAAGCGATGCTCCTCGCTCTACTAGCTCTCCAAACATTTCATCCAGAAGCTGTTGAAATGCGGGGTCGAATTTTTGCAATCGCTTTACATTGACCCAGAACAAACCCGACTCAACAGCTGCATACAGCTCGGCGCCACTGACTTTGTCTGGATTGACAGCGGCAACACTATTTGTCTTTGTCGCATCGGCAATCATCGTATAGCACTGAATTCGGTCCTTTGGTATGTTGTCCAAAAGATCGATTATTGATGCTCTGCTAAATTTCTCATGCTCGTGAAGTTTGTGAGGAGCGACCGTAAATTCTTTGTTAAATTTGCCACAAAGCTCAGCTCCCCATTCATCTATAGATAGATTATCGGACAGACTTTTATTGAAATTGCTTGATGTATTGTTAGTGATCATTTTTATTATTATTAGTTATCACTGAGAATTCTAAAAGCCCAGTCGGAACTGATTGTATACAGGTGAAATCGCCGATCATGTCGGGTTTAATGAAACGAGAAACTACGAAAAACGGGTGAGAGAATGGGTTGTGTTCGAAAGCTGTTGATGGCGCATTTTGCGAGAGCGAGAGCTGGGTAATGCAGTACGTTTCATTAGCATGTGACAGCGATGGAGAGTCTATCGGTGTTTGCTGTCGAGTGCTTAAGTTTGCAGGTCTGAATTAAGGAAAAATTGTGCGTATATTGCCGTTTTCTCGATAATTTTCGGACTGGTTAACATTTCTTATAACGCCCAAATTAACCGCTGGTAGCTACCATGCTTGCGCTGAGCTTAATCACTGATGCAATCAGTTGTGAACTAGCAAGCATTAGAGAAGCGTCATTAACAGATAAGTCACAACGAATATAGTGGTAACTACTGAGGATTCTTGTATAAGAAGCTAGGCGAATATATAGGGTGTGAGTAGTTACTGTGAAGAGCTTAAAATAGTAAAAACTATGCATATTTATAGTCTAAACGAAGTTTTACTCTATACGTTTATTCTCAAAGGATATCTAAGTTCATTTAAGTTTTTATATGAATATGTGTTTGTTTTTCGAGCATAATTGCAAAGCGAATAACGATAGAAAACATGATGGCTAATAGATAGGAAGTGCACAGTTAAAAGCCGCTATAAAATATTCGAATAACTAAAATATATTCCTTTAAAAGGTATCAAGCATGCTGATGCACTTAGTCGAAAGGCAAGTACTTTTCTTGTCAAGAAACGACAAAGTCCGTCGATTGATTTTGTCGTAGCGTGTCGCAAGTTGTCGCAGTCTGTTAAGCCGACTGTTTTTTGATGGATATCACTGCTCGTAATTTTTTGCTGAGTCGAATAGGACCGGAGTCGCAAAGTAATTTGCGTTGATGGGCAAAGGAGAGTGAGTTTCATCTGTAAAAAATATTCAACCTGAGTCTTCATATACTTTGCACAATTGACGTTTATTGTCCCAAGTATCGAATATGTCTAGAACTCGGAATATTGTGCCCATGCCATCAATTCAACATTTTTCATGCAAGTTAACTGCTTGTTTAGTATTTTTGATACCCGTCATAGCCAACGCTCACTCTGATACAGAGCATTTAGCTGAAGCTGCATTCAGCGAAGCTCCTGAAGTGGTCAGCTGTCAGCTAGAGAATGGTAGCGAGGCGCAATGCTATAAATTGACAATGGGTCACTTGCCGGAAGGTTTGCAGGTGGGTCCCTTTTGTCCGAAGACGCTCAGTGATAAAGGAGGACTCTGGGATTGGACCGGTGATGAGGCAGGGCTTTACCGAATCGATCGCGACTTTCTGTTACTTCTCGATGAACTAGGTTATCGATTCTTTGAGGACAACGGCTCAGTTAACAGCGTAGACAATGCCACCAGACCGCCTGAGTATGACCACGCGTGCATCAATGTCACACCCGATAAGAGTGTCCAGATTACGCTGCTGTTGCCTGTAAATCCCACTATGGCTAAAGATCCCACAGCTCTTGGCACGATTGCTAAGGTGGGTGTTGGTTTGGATGGAGCACCAATTTTTGCTGATGCCCCTTCCATTCAGGAAAGAGGGCATATGCCTGCGCTCGATGTGTGTGGCGGGCATATTGATCCAGGTGGTTGGTATCACTGGCATGCAACGGCTTCAGATATCCAAACCGTTTTAGATGCAAAGGGCGTTGATGCTGACTGTGGAGTAGCGCAAGATTCCAGTGCGCTGTTTGGTTACGCGTTTGATGGGTTTCCCATGTACGGTAGTAAAGAGTCTGACGGGTCTATACCCGTGAATCTTGATGAGTGTGGCGGTCACATCGCGCAAACCTTAGAAAGCGAGAAGCCGAGTTATCACTATCATTCTCCCGAGAGCTTTCCTAACTTGCCAGGATGCTTGGTGGGTGTGCAGGCGCAGAATAATTTCTCAACTACCGCATCCGCAGGTGTTGGCTCTAGTCGTTCAGGCGGGCCTGGTGGTAGACGGCCGCCGGATTTAAAAGAGGCAGCACAAGCGTTAGGCGTGACAAGCGATACGCTAAAGCGCGCTATCGATAGTGCCGGAGGGCCGCCACCTGATTTCGCAGCTGTAGCCAAAATATTAGGTGTGAGTGAGGCGCAGTTACTCTCCGTAATGCCATCGCCGCCATAGTTCCGGGGGCGATACTCATTTATCGCTTATCGCTTATCGCTTATCGCTTATCGCTTATCGCTTATCGCTTATCGCTTAGTCTTCAGGTCTGTTACTCAGGTGACACTCAGTCACATCAGCTCAAGCGAATCGGGCTAGTCCTTTGGGATGCCCCAAGGGTTGTCAGCAGTGCTAGCGGTGCGGTTTGCCGGGGCA
>CALKLO010000011.1 GCA_937991945.1 uncultured Granulosicoccus sp. | reverse complement strand
CGGCTAACATTATAATTGATGCGCGCTTCGCGCCTGCAACACCTGCGCGTGCACGTCTTGTTGCTCAGGTACCTACAGTGGACAACATAGAACAACTCACGGCTTCATTAGCTTCGATGTCGGTGAGTGTGAATGAGTTGTTAATCCCGCACTTTTCAGGTCTAGCCATTGATACATTGTCATTGCAGGAAATGACAAAACACCCTGCCTTTCAGCTTAAATAGATGAGCATTGGCATTCAACCTATTATGCAAAAATCATCATGACGTCTAGAAGACAGTTTGTACAACGCATGGTGTTGGGCGCAACAGGACCTTTGGGTGTGCTTAACCTACAGGCTTTAATGAGCTCGGCACATGCGAACTCAGTGGCGCACAATCGTCGACTAGTGCTGGTTGAACTTGCGGGTGCCAATGATGGTTTGAATACACTTGTGCCTTATCAAAATGATCTCTATTACAAACTTCGTCCCAACTTAGGTTTATCGGCTCAGAGCATTCTTCCGCTCACAGATGCAACTGCATTGCATGCGCAACTCCAGCCTTTAATGCCATTGTGGGAGTCCGGCGATATGGCGTGGATTCAAGGGTTGGGTTATCCCAATGCTAACCGCAGCCACTTTGCATCAATGGCCTTGTGGGAAACGGCGGGAGATGGTGAGAATCAACGCAGACGCAATGGGTGGATAACCGAGGCAGTTGAGCACCAGCTGGCGCATCGTTTCACTGACCCTCATGGCATTAGCATGGCAGGAGATATGGATATTTTTGCCAGCGATTCGGGCAGGTGGTTATCCTTTCAATCGGTTGAGCGGCTTGATGCAAGCCTGTTGCCCGACAATAAAACACAAACGACGATTAAGCACGCAGCCTTGGCGTTGGTTCAGAGTCGCCTTAATACGCTTGAAGTGACCTTATCGGGTTTGGCAGAAAAAATTGGCACCGGTGCAACGGTGAACTCATTCAGGGCAGGGGCCTTTGGTGAGCAGTTACGCCAGGTGGCGAAGTTAATTGCAGCGGGCGTGCAGACGCCTGTTTATAGAGTGCGACTTGATGGGTTCGATACCCATCAGTACCAGCTAGGGCAGCACGGGCGATTGATGCGCACACTCTCAGAAGGGTTGGCAGACTTCTCTACCACGATGAAATCGTTCTCTGAATGGGACAACACCCTTGTTTTGACCTATTCCGAGTTTGGGCGCCGTGTTGGCGAGAATAATTCGCAAGGTACTGACCATGGAACGGCTGCGCCCCACATGCTAATGGGCGGCGCTGTTAATGGTGATTTGTTTGGCAATGCGCCGTCTTTGAGTCAGCTCGTTGACGGTGATTTAAAATACACCATGGACTATCGTGCCGTTTATCGGCATCTTTTGGTGTCAGGACTAGGGATAGACCCTCAATACAGCTTTCTGAAAACGCACGCAGATAGTCGGCTGAGGGATTTAGTGACGCCTGTGTAAAGCGGGTGTCGACTCTGCAAGAACTTTTATAAGTCAAACGTTTACTGTGTTGTTGCCTTCAATTACACTCTGCGCATGTCAAGTGATACACCCTCAGATTTCAAACTACATCGTTCACCCGCTGAGGCGTTGATCGTTGAGAATATCCACAAAAAGTTCGACGATACGGAAGTACTCAGGGGTGTCTCTCTAGAGGCCCACGAAGGCGATGTACTCTCCATAATCGGTGCCAGTGGGTCTGGAAAAAGCACGTTTTTACGCTGCATCAACCTACTAGAGCAGCCTGATGAAGGCGAGCTGCGTATCGGCGGTGAGCAAATTAAATTCGTTGTGAAGCGCGGTAAGCGCATCCCAGCTGACATGAAACAGGTCGAACGACTGCGCAGTAAGCTGGGTATGGTTTTCCAAAGCTTCAATTTGTGGTCGCACATGAATGTCTTACAAAATGTGATGGAAGTCCCTGTTCAAGTGCTGGGCGTGTCCAAAGCGGAGGCTCAAGAGCGAGCAGAGCATTATTTAAACCGTGTGGGTCTGTGGGAAAAGCGAGATGCTTATCCGGCCTACCTATCGGGTGGACAGCAGCAGCGCGCAGGCATAGCAAGAGCTTTGGCTATTCAGCCTCGTGTTATGCTTTTTGATGAACCAACATCGGCCTTAGACCCGGAGTTGGTTGGTGAGGTTCTCAAGGTTATACAAGACCTTGCAAATGAAGGCAGAACCATGATTCTTGTCACCCATGAGATGAAATTCGCCAGAGATGTATCAACTCAAGTGATCTTTCTACATGAAGGACGCGTGGAGGAGCGTGGCACACCGCAACAGGTCTTTTACGAACCTGAGAGTGATCGCTGCAGATCGTTCGTATCCTCCATCCACTAACCACTTTTTTGGAGACAGTAAAAATGAAAAAAATTCTAACAACACTCGCTATAGCAGCAGTAGGCTTTTCAGCCTCAACTGCCATGGCTGAAGTTCGCTTGGGCCTAGACTCAGCACCTTATCCTCCGTTTTACGAAGCGGATACCAACGGCGATTTCATCGGTTGGGAAACTGAAATTGGTGACGCACTGTGTGCCGCCATGAATGAAGAATGCGTATGGGTTGGAGTCGCTTGGGACGGAATTATTCCAGCACTACTCGCCAAGAAAATCGATGCCATTGTGGGTTCTATGTCTATCACTGCTGAGCGCATGAAGACTATCGATTTTTCTGACAAGTACTACAACACGCCGGCTGCGATCATTGCCCCTAAGTCCTCTGATATCGATGGTTCACCAGAAAGTGTGAAAGGTAAAATCATTGGTGTGCAGGTATCTACGACTCACCAGAACTACGTAGAGGCGACTTACGAGTCTATGGCTGACAGTGTTAAAACTTACCAAGATTTTAACGAGCACAACCAAGATTTATTCGCAGGCCGTATCGATGCAGTAGTCGGTGACTCGTTAGCATTCAAAGACTTCTTAGAAAGCGACGAGGGCGCTAACTTTGAAATCAAGGCGAGCTTAAGCAACGAAGAAATCTTTGGTCTCGGTGTCGGTGCAGGTATTCGTAAAGGCGAAGACGAGTTGCGTGAGAAGTTTAATGCAGCTATCCAACAGATTCGCGCAGACGGCACATACGACGCTATCAGCAAGAAGTACTTCGACTTCGATATCTACGGCGAATAAAACAACTTGTCCGATCTTTTTGCCAATTTGCACTACCTGTCATTTTCGGATGGCGGGTGGGGCTGGAATCTGCTCCGGGGGCTAGCTAGTACGCTACAGATAGCTCTCGGTGCCTATGCATTAGGCATGTTTATCGGATTGTTTGGTGCGTTGGGCAAGCTCAATGGCTCAACGCCGACTCGCTGGTTGTTGGAAATATATACGACACTGATTCGAGCTGTTCCCGAGTTAGTTCTCATTCTGTTGCTCTACTACGCAGGCACAGCTGCCATCAACCATATGCTTGAGTCCATGGGTTTCAGACCCATCGACATCAGTGGTTTGGTTGCAGGTATTGCTGTTCTAGGCATTGTCCAAGGAGCCTACGCAACAGAAGTTATTCGTGGCGCTATGTTGGCAGTACCCCTTGGTCAGATTGAAGCCGCACAGGCGTTTGGTATGTCTCGCTGGAAAATCTTACGGCGCATCACCATACCTGCCATGTTGCCGTTTGCGTTGCCTGGGCTTTCCAACCTATGGCTGATTGTTACCAAGGACACCGCACTGTTAGCGGTAGTTGGCTTCTCTGAGCTTGCGCTTGTTACTAGACAGGCTGCAGGATCAACTCGATCCTATCTCATGTTTTTCTTGGCGGCTGCATGCTTGTATTTGTGCATAACGCTTATCTCTAACCAGTTGTTTCGCTATTTAGAAAAGCGTTCGCGTCGTGGGCAACCGGAGTTGGTATAGATGCAGTGGTACTGGGTGGCAGAGTACGTGCCCAAATTTATTGATGGCATTATCATCACACTGCAGCTACTGAGCCTGTCCATATTCTTCGGAATGATATTGGCTGTGCCTATCGGCTTAGTACAAGTCACAGGGCCGAGATGGCTAGCGGCTATCGCACGTAGCTTTTGTACGGTCATACGCGGCACGCCATTACTGATTCAACTGTGGTTGTTGTATTACGGTTTAGGCTCGCTCTTTCCGTTGATGCCAGAGATTCGCGAATCGTTCTTATGGCCCATACTTCGTGATGCATTCCCGTACGCGGTACTTGCGTTCACGCTTAGCGTGGCAGGCTACGAAGGCGAGGTCATGCGTGGAGCATTTAAGGGGGTGCCCAAGGGCGAACTTGAAGCCGCTCGAGCATTCGGCATGAGTCGTTTCAAAATACTACGAAGAATCTGGTTACCCAGAGCCCTACAGAATGTCTTGCCAACATTGGCGGGAGAGTTTGTATTAACACTCAAGTCGACACCATTAGCCGCCACAATCACTGTTTTTGATGTGTACGGCGTTGGCTCCATCGTCAGGCAAGAAACGTATCGTGTATACGAGCCGTTGCTCTTTGTCGCGGGTATTTATATTTGCTTAACGGCTGTTATCGTTGTGTTTTTTAGATGGCTTGAGAACCGAGTACCTAGACCCGCTTAGCTGGTTTTCTTGTCAGCGATAAACTGCCTTATTCGATCACAGGCGTCGCTGAGCTGTTGACCATCGACGCACAAGCCTATTCGTATCAGGTATTGACCGCCAGGCCCGAATCCATCACATGGAAGGACTGACACATCGTGTGCTGCCAATAGTTCCATAGCGAACGTATAGGCATCAGTGCCTAGTGGCTCGACATCGAGCAATACGAACATACCTTGTCCTGCATCGAGTAGACGAACGGGTTCTAAATCGACCAATGATTCTAGAACTAGAGCGCGTCTAGCTCGCATCACTGAGCGCACCAATGCGGGTGTCTCAGCGGATTTTTCCAGGGCAACGGTTGCGGCGTCCATGACGAAAGGCGCAAGGCCGTAGTGCATACACACAGACAAGTTGCCTAAGTGCTCAGCCAATGGGTCAGGACCGATTGCCCATCCGACTCGCCACCCCGTCATGCGATGTGATTTGGATAAGCTGCCTACAGTGATCAGTATGTTTTCAGAGCCCGGAACATGGTGGGGCAACGCCAACGACTCTGCATCGACGGTGTCAATGTAGACAGCGTCAAGGATGAGCCAGATATCGTTGTCGACACAGGCTTGAACAATTTTCGTGAGCTGATCTTCGGTGTATCGACTGCCTAATGGGTTGTTAGGTGCATTTAGAACGATAGCTCGCGTTTTAGAACTTATTGCCGCTAAAAGGGATTTCTCGTTGAGCTGGTAGCCGTCGCTGGCTTCTACTTTTACGGTAACAACCTGCGGGCCTGGTGCCCCAAAGGTCGCTTCATAAGTGGTGTAGAACGGTGCGACAAGAATGACTTCATCAGTGCTCTCTAACAGCACCTGAGCAACAGCGAATAGGGCATTTTGAGCCCCGACATAAATAGTGACGTTGTCCGCGGCCGTGGATTGCCCCGTTAGCCGATTGTGGTACGACGATACAGCGGCTCTTAGTCTCTCGTCGCCACGAACATCCGCGTAATGATGCCGTCCAGAACGAAGGCTATCAACAGCGGCTTCGACGACTATGTCAGGGGTGGTTTCGTTGCTTTCCTGACCAATGCTGAGCATGGTAATAGCGTCGCCTTGGGCGGCCCGCTGCACAGCTAGATTATGCACAGCCCATGGGTCGATTTTGCGGGGGCTATCTGAATCGTCGTTAACGATGCGGTCTGTCAAAGATGAAAATTTCATTGTCGAAGTATACCTGCTTGCCCTGAAAATCGGGCTGGCAAGAGCCCCTTGTTGGGCTAGCTCGGTAGCATTCTGGCACGGGCAACTAGTCGTAGCGGACCGCCCGTTTGACGAGCACTAAACGGATAGCAAGTAATGAGCACCAGACCCGGTTGGTTTTGGGCCACTCGCATTTCTTGCGTACGCGTGTCTACGACGGTTTTGTCTAATAGTTCGTAGCGTATAAAATCGCCGGCGGTGTTCTCCAAATTTATAATAGCGCCAATAGGAAGGTGTTCTAGAAAGGCAAGGTGTGTGTCCCGATGACCACCGATCGCTATTGTGCTCTGGGCTGGCAGTTGGACATCTCCTGCGGCAAGCCCAGGGCCAAAAGCCATCGCCTCACCAGAGGCATCGCTGAGTACGATCAATGTGCGTTTAATGTGGGGGATATCTATTCTGGCCACGGTACTCATGTCAGCCCACGACCAGGGTTTATGAGGCGTTTTGTTGGCAAGGCTTTGTCGCCACGCGTGTTGTAAAAGAATTTGTGCGGCTATAGCTTTGCCGTAAATCCAACTGGCCTGAAACCCTGTCCCCAATGATAGTAGTAGGGCAAGCGCTGCCACAACGGACAGCTTTGTAGAATGGCTACTGGAGAGTTTCATGCTAACGGCTGCAGGTGATTGCGCAGGGGTGAGCTGCGACGTTTTGCACCCGCAGTGTTGCGAGAGAGTTTTAATAAGATAATACCGAGCAGCGCACTCAGTAAACTCAACACCATGAAAGAGTCAGCACCTGCCGAACCTTGTGGTAATACAACTGCCATCATGGTGTTGCCTGCCGGAATAAGATTTGCCACGGTGTGCGTGTTCTGAGTACTCGCAGCAGGTTTACTGTGCGTCGTGTCGATGGCCAAAAAACTGGTATAGGGTGAAACTAAACCGATGTCCATCGCTAGGGCTGTCACGGTGTCTTTGTGCAATTGCGTATCGTGTGAATACCGTTGTTCATCCAGCAGGCTAGATATTTTTTTGCGTGCCCAGTGAATAGCAACCGCCGGTGAGTGCCTGTCAGTCTGTGTTGGTTGAACGTCATCGGCTAACGGGTCTACGATTGCTAGCGTTTGACGAATTCTTTGACCATTTTGAGTGCCTGTAACAATGATGCTGTTAACGTCATCACTAATACGCGATACCCAAAGTCCAGGTCTGTCAGCGTACAAATCGGGTAGGTGGCTAGGGTATATTTCGCCATAACCTTCGGGGTATTGAACGGTTATATCAGTCAGCACCGGTGATTCAAGCTTGCCTAAGAGCTGGTTGACAGCCTCTGCTACATCGTATGAATTTTGTATCTCAAGCGATGTGCCACGACCAATCTGCGCAGCCTTTTTAATAAACCAGGAATTGGGAGCAGGGCCAATGCCGATAGTAAATAGACGACTCCTACCCAATTGTTGTTGGATCGTGTTCAGTAGTGACTCTTCGTAACCCACACTGCCGTCGGTTAGAAAAACGACTTGTCGAAGCGTTGGTACATTTGCAGTGTCAGCAATGTCCATTCGATTATCGCTCTCTGTATTCAGCGCAAATTCAAGGGCTGACTGCATCTCTGTACCGCCGTCAGCGACTAGCGAATCGATAAAGCGTCGGGCTTGTTGAGTCGTGCGATCAGATACCTTTTTTGATCGGTCGAAAAGCGGGTAGTACTCATCATCGAAGGCGACGATATTGAACCTATCGTGATGCTTCAATCCATCAATGGCAAAATGCAAAGCTTGCCTCGCTGCATCCATAGAGACACCTGCCATAGAGCCCGATTTATCAATAACCAACAACAATTCTCGAGCGGTATTTTCTATCGAGTTTGTACGTGCTGGAGGCGTCACTATGATTTGTGCGTAGCGATCACCGTTGTGAGTCGATACGTAAGCCTGACTGGTAGTAAAATCTGTCGTGGCCATTGGCCATTCGAAAACAAGATCACGATCCATCGGAACTGAACGTATCGTAAAACCCTGTTCAGTGTGTTGTAGTTCGTGAGTTTGGCTGCTGACGGCGCTACGGTTTTCACGTGTTTCAAAGGTAGCGCTTATGCTAATTTGTGGCCCTCTACTCACAGATTGCTGAGTAAACGTTGAATCTATGGTTGCCGGGTTTGGTGTGTTTGCATTGGAATAACGTGGTGTTAGTGTGGTGGGCAGTCGCATCTGCATTTTTTTATCGACCACCTGTACCGGTAGGATAATACTCAGCTGTACTTTTACGATATCGTTTGGGGCGATGGACGTCGCTTTCATCGTGAATAAATTGGGCCGGTGTTGCTCGACAAGGCTGGCTATCTGACCTGCACGCTTTGCTTTTTCGTAGGTCGCGTTGGCCTCAGCGGTGGGCATAATTTGCGCGACAATTTTGCGTTCTCCTATGAGCATGTTCAGGCCCTGTACGGCAGACTCCTCATGCAATGGAAACAAATAACTGGCCTCGACCCATTCATTAGTCGTGTTTTGGAATGTCTGGCTAAGGGTTAACTCTGCCAGTAGGCCTGTGACATGTAGATTCATGTCGGCGTCGAGCTGTATGGCCTCGATATCACCATCTGGATGGTGAAGCTTTAGTGATCCGGCTGTAGGGTGGTCGTCAGTCTCTGAGGCATTAGCTAAGCTGGAACTCAAGTGCAGGCTCAGGACTAACACACTGACCAGTGTCCAATGTTTGACGACTACGTATACAAACAAGATAAGAGGTTGTTTGTGCGAACAGGGCGTGCTGTGAGTATCATGCATAGTCGTGGCGTAAGAGTTGCGGTAAGGTTGGCCACAGTAGGCGCCTCGCTTAGGACATTACGGCGATAAAGTGTGGTTAAACTCGGATGAATTGTGACGAAATATGACGGAGCAGAACCCACTTAGACGCATCGTGCTAGTTGAGGACGAACCAGCATTGCGTGATAACTACACGTTGGCGTTGAGCCGTGCAGGCTTTGATGTACACGGTTATCCGGATGCTTCGTCAGCATTGGTAGCTGTTAAGCAAAGGCTTCCTGATGTCGCCATCATTGATATTGGTTTAGGCCGCGATAGTGAGGCAGGCTTTGATTTATGCCGCGCACTTCGAGAGATATCAGCCAGGTTGCCCATCTTATTTTTAACCGCTCGAGATAGCGAACTAGACGTCATATCGGGTTTGCGGCTTGGTGCTGACGATTACTTGACGAAAGACATCAGTTTGGTTCAGTTAGTCGCTAGAGTAAATACGGTACTGCGGCGTGTCGAAGCGTTTAGCCAACCGGATGTGGCTGAAACAATTCGAAACGTTGGACAGCTTGAACTCAACCAACAACGCTTAGTGGCTAAATGGCGTAATGAAGTTGTTGATTTAACCGTTACGGAGTATGCCTTAGTAGAAAGCCTTGCTCGTAACCCGGGTCAAGTGAGAAGCCGGCAACAACTTATGGATGCAGCAAACCTTGTATTGGACGATCAAACCATTACGGCGCATATCAAGCGCATACGCGCAAAATTCTTAATAATGGATAATGCCTTCAGTGGTATTCAGACGGTGTATGGTCTGGGATACCGCTGGATGGATGAACTGTTGTACTAGACACACACTGTGCACTTAGTTCTATCAAATTGCCTACACAAACGACTCGTTTAAACGGATGAAACTGCGTTCCCAAATGTTACTAGCTGGCGCTTTGACGCTGGCTGTACCTGTTGTGGGTTTGCAAAGTGTCAAACAGGTTTATAGCGCCTTACAGAAAACACGTATTGACGAACAGACGCTGAAAGTTGCCAATATGCGATTGGCTCTTGCCGATGCAGACAATGTGAATGCAGCCTTGATTACTGGGTTGAGCACCGCCGGTAAAAACGATTGGTACGCTCAAGCATCGAAGTACCCTATGTTTGTTGATGGCTATGCTGATGATTGGCAAGAGCTTAACGAAGAGACATTTCAATACGTACTGCCCGATAGTGTTGAGTCACTGACGGTTACAGATGATTTAACTGTGTCGGTGCGCGTGGCAAAGAAATCCAATAACTTGTATTTGTTTATACACGTTAAAGATGATCAAGTTGTTTATCACACACCACTGGCGCTAAGACCTGATGCCGGTGAAAATGAACGACCAGATCCAGAATCATTATTAGTCAATGGTGACTCCATAGAAATACTGACGCAAACCCCGGCTGGAGATTGGCGGCATGTATTGTTTCGTCCTATAGCTCCTGGCCCTTTAACTGGCCTGCAAGCCATACAAAGGAATGCGGGTCGCCGCTATGTAGATTCTGCGGGTGTGGCAATACCGGGCTGGCATGGCGCATGGGTGACTGATACCAACGGATATTATCTCGAGGTTAAATTGCCGTTGCCCTCTAGTGGCGCACCGATTGATATTGCGGTTATCGATGTTGATGCCCCAGGGGAGCGTCGAGTTTCCTGGGCAGGAACTGTGTCGCCGAGCACCATGAGGGCGATTCAGGAAGACGACCTTTCTAGTCAAGGTGGCCTGCTTTTTTATAATAGTGCCTCGGCGCAAGCGTATCTTCAGCGTTGGACTAGCCCTGGAGTCAGAGCACGCTTGTTTGATGTACATGGGCGTTTAATGGCTGACGTCGACAATCTTTACGTCAAATACGATGCCTCTGATGAAGCCACCGCTCAGGCCGAAAACAGTTCAGGGCTCTGGGATGCCATCCTATTAAGACTGTTCGCATTTTTTGTTGCTGGCGACTTGCCGTTGCTACCTGAAACGAGAAGCACGCCGGTCGATTTAAAGTTAAGTGCAGAGCGTCGCGATACCGTGGTTGCTGATGAACCGATGACATCGCGTTATGTGACCGACGAAAATGATCGGGTCTTAGGAACACTCGCACCGATTGGCTCGTTGCCACGCCGAGGGTATCTGCTGTTTGAGGCCAATGAAGAACACGCATCAGCCTATGCCGGGAGTGAGATGGCTCGCTTGTTTAGTCTGCTGTTAATGGTCAGCTTACTTGCGGGTAGTGGACTACTGATTTTTGCTTTCGTACTCTCATCGCGCATAAGGCGTTTGTCTCAAGAAGCTCAACATGCGATTGCCGACAATGGTCGAGTTACAGGTTTAACTGAAAGCGACGCTCAAGATGAAATTGGAGATTTGTCGCGAAAGTTATCATCATTGCTTTCACGCTCTGCAGCCTACACGCAGTATTTAGAAGCACTGTCGAGCCGTCTTTCACATGAGCTTCGCACACCGCTATCCGTGGTTCGTACATCGCTTGAGAACCTGGACCGCGATGCACTCGATGAGCAATCACTACAGCTTGTAGATCGTGCAAGTGACGGTGCTAATCATTTGGGTTCCATTATTAAGGCGTTGGTTGAATCAACGCGTTTAGAGCAAAGCGTTCAGTTAGCGGACAAACAATCTATTGATTTAACCGATTGGATATCTGGCTCATTACAGCGCTACCGGCAAGTCTATCCAACGCATGAATTTCGCTTAAGTACGCTACCTGCGGCACCGGTTGCCGTGACGGCCTCACCTGAGTTGTTACAGCAGGCGTTTGATAAGCTAGTGGACAACGCGGTGGGATTCGCAAGTGCCGGTCCCATCGTGCTACACCTGAGCACTGACGATAAATCGGCTATTCCTCATGTCTTGCTCGGAGTTGCCAATCAAGCCGATGTGGAAGCGGTCGGTGATACCGAACTGTGGTTTGCTCCGATGTTCTCAGAGCGGCAAGATCAAGGCAGCGAATTGCATCTGGGCCTTGGCCTCTACATTGTGAAAATGATCGCTGAGGCGCACGAGGGTGCTGTATTTGCCCGCAACCAACTCACGCACGATCAAAAAAGCTGGGTTCATGTGGGTTTGTCGCTGCCAATCGGCTAAACAGGTGCTTGCTCGGTGCTGGACGTGACACAATACAACAATGGCAGAACAAGCAAATCCGATCATATCCATTCGTGGATTGACGAAGACCTACAAAGGCGGGCACCAAGCGCTCAAGGGTATTGACCTGGACATACAGCAGGGAGAAATTCTGGCGCTCTTAGGCCCCAACGGGGCAGGGAAAACCACGCTTATTTCAACAATCTGTGGTCTGGTTAAGCCGTCGACAGGCTCTGTGACTGTGGGTGGCTATGACATCGTTACTGATTATCGCAAAACCCGTCATCTGATTGGTTTGGTGCCTCAGGAATTAACCCTGGGTGCCTTTGATCTGGTGGCCGATACAGTACGCTTCAGTCGAGGTCTTTTCGGCTTGCCTCCTAATGAAGAAAAGATAGATGAAATCCTGACTGATTTGTCCCTTATGGATAAGAAGGATGCCATGGTCAATCGACTCTCAGGCGGTATGAAGCGACGGGTTCTCATTGCCAAGGCTCTTGCTCATGAGCCTCGCGTTCTGTTCTTAGACGAGCCCACAGCCGGTGTCGACGTTGAACTGCGTAAAGACATGTGGAAGCTAGTGGAGAAACTGCGTCAGAGCGGTGTGACTATTATTCTGACAACACACTACATTGAAGAGGCAGAGGAAATAGCCGATCGCGTTGGCGTTATAAGCGACGGCAAACTGTTGGTCATTGATGAAAAATCCAATTTGATGGATACCTTGGGTAAAAAGCAACTCATGGTGGACCTACGCACACCCATTACACAGCTACCGTCACAGTTAAGCGAGTTTGATTTAGTACTTTCCATGGATGGACACCGTTTGACCTATACGTTTGATACGCAAGGCGAGCAAACAGGCATAACAGCATTGCTGCAAGCAGTCAGTGAGGCTGGTTTAGGCCTGAAAGATCTAAACACTTCGCAGAGTTCTCTAGAAGACATATTCGTTAATTTGGTGCACAAAGAACAATGAACACTGAAGCTGTCAAAGCGATCTACTTTAATGAGATGCGTCGAACACGCAAAACGCTCATGCAAAGTATTGCCTCACCCGTTATTTCTACTGTGTTGTATTTTGTTGTGTTTGGATCGGCCATTGGTTCGCGCATCCAATCAGTAGAGGGCGTTGATTACGGCTCCTTTATTGTGCCGGGACTGATCATGCTGTCACTGCTGACTCAGAGCATTTCGAATGCATCTTTTGGTATTTTCTTTCCCAAATTTACGGGCACTATTTACGAGATAATGTCGGCGCCTATTTCCTTTTTTGAGATCCTTATTGGTTTTGTGGGTGCTGCCGCAACTAAGTCTTTAATCATTGGCGTCATCATTTTACTTACAGCCTCGTTTTTTGTAGAGCTACGTATTGCTCATCCTTTTTGGATGATGACGTTTCTGATACTCACGTGCATCTCGTTTAGTTTGTTCGGTTTTATTATTGGTCTGTGGGCCGATAATTTCGAAAAACTTCAATTGATTCCCTTGCTGGTCATAACCCCTTTGGTGTTCTTGGGCGGCAGTTTTTACTCAGTTAGCATGCTGCCCGAGTTTTGGCAAAAAGTGACATTGCTGAATCCGGTGCTGTATTTAATTAGCGGATTTCGTTGGAGCTTTTTTGAGGTGTCTGATGTCAGCGTTATGGCCAGTTTTATCACCATCATGGGTTTTCTGGCACTGTGCTTAGTCATCGTTGGCGTTATGTTCAAGACGGGCTACAAACTTAAACAATAGGTAGCCCGCACCGATACGACTTAACGATAGCGTTGACGTAAATCTGCCGTACACGGATATTCAGGGTTTTCTAGAAGCTCCTCGCTAACGTTAATATTCTCAGAAGCCTGTGTTGCTACAAACGTCGTTTCTGGCGTGTTCGCCGGGTTTCTGATTGCAGCTTTTGCCGGTGTATGGTGGTCATCAAACCGAGCTAATCGTCTGGATTCAGCCACATTGGCATTAACAGGAACATCCTCATAGCTTCTGCCACCAGGGTCTGAGACGTGATAAGCGCAGCCGCCTAGGCTTCGATTAGTCCACGTATCGATGACATCGAACACTAATGGGGCATCGACTGGTAGGTCAGGGTGAAGAGCAAACGTGGGCTGCCAAGCGCGATAGCGCACACCAACAATATATTCGCCTGCTGTTTCGGTTTTTCTCAGTGGGAGTGCACAGCCATTGCAAGTGACCTTGTAACGATTATCTGTCAGGCCACTGACCTTAAGTTGTACTCGTTCAACCGAAGAATCTACATACCGTGCTAAACCGCCTGCGGCTGCTTCTTCTCCTAGTACATGCCAAGGTTCAATGGCTGCTCTAACTTCCAAGCTGATACCGTCGATTTGACGCACACCAAAAACAGGGAAACGAAACTCCCAAAATGCATCAAGCCAGCTTGGATCAAAGTCAAAGCCATGCTCTTTAAGATCATTGATGACTTCATTAATGTCTTGCCACAAGTAATGAGGCAACATAAATCGATCGTGCAATTCGGTGCCCCAGCGGACTAATTTGCCGGTGTAAGGCTTATCCCAAAATCGGCTGACTAAGCAACGAATTAATAGCGCCTGTACAACACTCATTCGAGCATGTGGCGGCATCTCAAACGCTCTGAGTTCCACGATACCTAGTCGCCCAGCGGGGCCGTCCGGGGAATAGAGTTTGTCGATACAAATTTCAGTTCGATGTGTGTTGCCGGTTAAGTCGATAAGTAGATTGCGCAGCAAGCGATCAACCAACCACGGTTTATCGCTTTCGCCAGTAGGCAGTCTGGATAGAGCCATTTCTAGCTCGTACAAAGACTCATTACGTGCTTCATCGATACGCGGTGCTTGGCTGGTTGGTCCCACGAACATGCCAGAAAACAAATAGGACAGGCTAGGGTGGTGTTGCCAAAAAGTGATCAGGCTGCGTAATAAATCAGGGCGTCGTAAGAAAGGGCTATCGGCAGGTGTGGAACCGCCAAGTGTCACGTGGTTGCCGCCACCGGTGCCCGTGTGTCTTCCGTCAACCATGAATTTTTCAGCGCCGAGACGAGATTCTCTAGCGGCTTCGTAAATGGTTTCTGTGCGGTTGACCAGATCAGAAAAGCTTCCCGAAGGATGTATGTTGACTTCAATGACGCCTGGGTCAGGGGTGATTCTGAACGATTGAAGACGAGGGTCTCTAGGAGGCTCATACCCTTCGAGCACGGGCTGTACGTTGGCGCGAATGCTTGCGTATTCAATGCTTGCCATGAGCTGCACCCAGCTTTCAGCACTTTGCAGTGGCGGCATGAATATATATAAAGAGCCGTCCCTGATTTCTGCACACAATGTGGTGCGAACAACCGTGTCATCAGAGCCTCGAGCGCCGATTTTTTTGTGTGATCTTGATTCACCGGGAGTGGGTAAGGGGCTTGCTGGGTCAAAGATATCGGCAAGCACGCTATTCGCTTCATCGTCGACACTGTCGCTGTCAGGTAGCGATGCTAATGGCAGTCTTAAACCTGCAGGTGAATCACCAGGCATGAGAAAGACTTCTTCGCGGCGCAAAGGCCATTCACTACTTTTCCAGTAGGCATCTTTCATTGCTATATGGGTTAGCGGCAACATGTACCCGACAGGTTCGTCTATGCCTTCAGATAACTGATTCACTAAGTGACGCCGAGCACTGCTGTCTTTTAAGTTGAGAGAATCAAGGGATGTAGCATCAGGCAGCATGGATTCAAGATGAAGATGGTGAAGCGGGTCTTCATGCAAGGCTTTAATGTAGGAGCTATCCAGCTGCAATTCAGCACACAAATGACGCATAAAATTGAGTGCATCACTTTTGTCGGCTTTGTCTATGCCTGGCGTACTCAGACGGCTGGGGTCTTTCCAGATAGGTTTATTATCAGTGCGCCAATGACAAATTAACGCCCATCTTGGTGTGGGTTCACCTGGATACCATTTGCCTTGTGCGTAGGCAACAACGCCGTTGGGTGCGAACGCATCGCGGAGTTTGTGCAACAAGACGCCTGCACGCTCTAGTTTTTGCTCACCTAATGCGGCGGTGTTCCATTCGGGGCTTTCCACATCATCAACGGATACAAACGTGGGTTCCCCACCCATGGTTAAACGAACATCTTGCTGCTCAAGTTTAGTATCAACCTGTTCACCCAGTGTCAGGATGCGTCCCCATTGTTTCTCATCGTAGGGCAGTGTGACTCTCGGGCGTTCGTCAAAGCGACTCACACGATTATGGAAATAGAAATCGTCGGCTACACCACTAGCACTGCCACTGATGGGAGCGGCACTGACCGGTTGAGGTGTGCAAGCTAGGGGTATGTGCCCTTCACCTGCGAAAAGTCCTGAGGTTGGATCAAGGCCTACCCAGCCAGCGCCAGGTAGATAGACTTCTGCCCATGCGTGAAGATCGGTAAAGTCAGCTTCGGCGCCGACAGGGCCATCAATGGACTTTACATCCGGTGTTAGCTGTACGAGATATCCAGAGACAAATCGGGCGGCAAGCCCCATGTGCCTTAATACTTCTACTAGCAACCAGCCACTATCGCGACAGGAGCCTTTTGCCAGCGTTAGCGTATCTTCACTGCTTTGTACGCCGGGTTCCATGCGAAGCTGATAAGCCACATCGCGATGAACCGCTTGGTTGATGGCCACCAACGCATCGATGCAGCGTATTTTTTCAGGCGTATTGTGTGTAAGCCACGCGGCTAATATGGGTGAGGCATCACCAACCTCAAGGTATGGCGACAGCTCTTGCCTATTCACGGCGCTATATTCAAACGGGAAGGTTTCGGCTGATTCTTCAACGAAGAAATCAAATGGGTTAATGACGGTGAGCTCTGCCACCAGATCGACGGTTACCGACAGTTGTTTGCATTTCTCAGGGAAAACCAGTCGCGCAAGGTAATTGCCGAACGGGTCCTGTTGCCAGTTAAGAAAGTGAGTAGAAGGTTCAACTTTCAGACTGTAGCTTAAAATGGGTGTTCTACAGTGCGGCGCCGGCCTGAGGCGAATGATATGCGGGTCCAGGCTGACGGGTTTGTCATACGTATAGACGGTGGTGTGGTCTATCGCAATGCGAATGCTCATTCCGAATCCTGTAGGGGCGGGAAATAGGTGGTGGAGATTGCGGCGCTAACGTTCAGCATGCCAAGTTGTAGCTCGTCCAGAAAATCATGAAGCCCCACTGGGTCGCGAGCAAGCGTTGTAAAGTTAGCCGACTTTAATTTGTCTTGTAATGTCCCAATAGCCGCTATGACATGCTCAGGGTTTTTCAGCGCTTTTACGCATTGCTCAAGATGATCTAGGCAAAATGAGTAGGAACGAGGCAGCCGTGTATTGAGCAATAAAAACGTCAAGGTATCAGGGCCATTCACTGGGCGCCGAACGTGTTGTCGAAACATTTGGTTAGCAGCCAATGAACGCAATACAGATACCCAGCGTTGCGCTTGTATGGCCATTATTTCAGGGGCTGTGTTAACCGCAGATAATCGTGTTGATTGCACATCGATAATGCGTGATGTCATGTCAGCGCGTTCTAGGTAACAACCCATGCGCATTAACAAATAGCCTAAATCGTGGCACATATTACAATTCAAGCCACTGGCTATGGCCTGCAGTCTGCTTTCAATGGTGCGAAGAAAAGCCTGTCTTTGCGAAGGTGAAGACAATGAGCTATCGATATTCTCTATGACCATGCGACATAGGCTATTGATGTCTTCGAAGACGTTTTTAGGGACTACATCTCGGCAAGAACGTAAGTTACCTTTGATGGCAAAGAAGGCATTAATTAATGAGCTTGAGTTCGATTTGTCAGCGAGTAAAAAATGGACGACGTTTTGCTCATTTGCACTGAGATACTTTTCAGAGAATTCGTCATCTTGTCCATTAATTGAGATGAGTGGCATCCAACCGTCGTGGTCGTCTACCAACGGTAAGTCCATGAGTAAATTACTGTGTGCATTGATTAAACGTACGTTGTTTTCCGCACGTTCAAAATAGCGACTCAGCCAGTAAATATTTTCGGCAACACGAGCTAGCATAAATAACGTTCCTCAGGATTGCTGCTGTGATTGCTGCGAGCTGGAGCTCTTTGGCGCATCATCGCAATGAACCACCCATGTGTCTTTACTGCCACCGCCTTGCGATGAGTTAACAACCAGCGAGCCTTTCACAAGCGCCACCCGAGTGAGCCCTCCGGTAGTGACAGAAATATCGGAACCTTGAAGCACGAAAGGTCGAAGATCAATGTGCCTCGCTTCTATGTCAGAATCGCTTAGAGTCGGAACGGTAGACAAACTCAAGGTGGGCTGGCCTATATAGTTTCTCGGGTTGTTTTTTATATTCTCAGCCATGTCAGCTTGCTCCTCGGGTGTGCTTTGAGGCCCGATAAGCATGCCGTATCCACCCGATTCATTGGCTGGTTTAACAACCAATGAGGGCAGGTTGTCTAGGACATAGTTGCGTTCTTCAATGTTCTCACAACGATATGTGGGGACATTCGCAATGAGGGGTTCTTCATTGAGGTAGTAGCGAATGATGTCGGGCACGTAGGAATAAATGACTTTGTCGTCAGCAACGCCTGCACCCGGTGCATTGGCTATAGCGACCTTGCCTGATTTCCAGGCCTTGATAAGCCCACGTACACCCAACGTGGAGGCTGGGTTGAAACAATCGGGATCTAAGAATTCGTCGTCTACGCGGCGATAGATGACATCGACTCGTTGTTTATCACCGACATTTCTCATGTACACGTAACCGTCATCAGCGACGAAAAGATCACGGCCCTCAACCAATTCAGCACCAATTTCTTGAGCCAAAAAGCAGTGTTCAAAATAAGCAGAGTTGAATACACCCGGGGTTAGTACGCACAGTGTTGGGTCGGGTTGCTCTGTTAAAGAGCACAGCATCTGGTGCAGATCACTGGTGTAGTTGTCGACCGGTTGAATGTGGCATTCGCGGAATACCTCTGGCATGACGCGTTTCATAACCTCGCGGTTTTCGATCATGTAGGAGACGCCCGAGGGTACCCGTAGGTTGTCCTCCAATACGTAGAGCGTGCCGTCTTCACTTCGTACTAAATCGGTGCCGCAGATATTAGCCCACACATTGTGTGCTGGTTTGATGCCTTTACATTCACTTCGAAAATTGGCAGATGATTCGATTAGTGCTCTAGGAACAATATTCTCGTTAAGGATGCGTTGATCGTTGTAGATATCATCAATGAATAAGTTGAGAGCTTTTAGTCTCTGCTTGAGGCCGTTCTCAACACCGCTCCATTCTTGTGCATCTATAATTCTTGGGATGATATCGAGGGGCCATTCTCGATCGATGTTGCCTTTGTCAGAGTAAACAGTGAACGTGATGCCCATCTGTTGTATAGCAAGCTTGGCGGCTGTTTCGCGAAGTTCTAAGTCTTCGGTGCTTAGCGTGTCGAACCAACGGGCTAACTTTTCAGCTGCAGGTCTGGGGGTACCGTTGTTGTCAATGAGCTCATCAAAACTAGCGCTTTTATAGTTTGTCCACCGACCTGGCATAAACATTTGGCTCCGTTTGACTTAGGGTTGTATTGCCTGTTCGATTGACATCAACCTCTACTGTAAGTGAGTGCTTTCCACCACCATACACGACTCCTTTCACTGGTGCGACATCTCCGTAATCACGTCCCCAAGCCGTCGTAATATATTGCTTATCAGGGCGTTTATTGTTAGTTGGATCGAAGTCAAACCAGCCGTTATCTGCGTCAAATACTGAGAACCATGCATGTGATGCGTCAGCGCCTTGTAGCTTTGTTTGACCGGGTGGTGGCAATGTTTCTAAGTAACCGCTTACATAGCGCGCAGGTATGCCTTGACGTCTAAGAACACTGATTGCCAAGTGCGCAAAATCTTGACAAACGCCTTTGCGCGCCGCATAAATTTCACTCAATGGCGTTATCAGTGTGGAGAAGCCTGATTGGTATTCAAACGTGTTGAATATATGAGACATGAGTTCGTTTGAGTACTCAATCACGGTTTGTGTGGTGAGCGGTATCTCTTTTATATAGTGATCTTGAGTTTGAGTTGGCTGAATGTAGGGCGATGGCAGCAAACACTCGACAGCCATCAGGGCATCGTTGTTTTTTAGTTGCTTTATACGAGCGATATTGTCAGCTTGTTTCAGTGACTCGGGAAGCGTTGACACGATGTCTGCCGTTTCTACCAACGAGGTGACAATAATTTCGCACTGATTGTGGTGTCGGCTTAAATTAAACTGCAGGACATTGTTACCGAAGA
This sequence comes from uncultured Granulosicoccus sp., assembly GCA_937991945.1. Lineage (GTDB taxonomy): Bacteria > Pseudomonadota > Gammaproteobacteria > Granulosicoccales > Granulosicoccaceae > Granulosicoccus. The sequence continues at coordinate 68,468 of CALKLO010000011.1, read as the reverse complement.
CATCTTGTTGGTAGTCAATAGATTTAGGTTCTGGATTAACATCAACACGGCTGTTCAAACATTGTTGGTTTGGCGTGTCTCGCGGCTGCAGGCAAATATGATTGTTGGATAAGCTGGCTGGGCTTGCGTAGTCATAATGGGTGCGGTGTCTTACCTGTAGTTTCATGATCGTGACACCTCAGTGCTTTGTTGGGTGGATGTCAGACAACTGCTGGCTGGACTCCACGTGTGTGAAGTAAGTGGCACTAAGTACTTCAGCCATGCTGTTGGGCAGACCTTCCAATACGGTTAAAAATTTAGGTAAGCTTTGCCTGGCATCGCGTTTGGCATTGATCAATGCGTACGTGTCTGCAAGCCGAATACGGCTCAACCCTGAAAAAGCTAGCCGCGCTAACGGGTCACCGGGTTGAATGCGGCGGCGCCCGGGTAGCAGAGCGATCTCTTTTTCAACTTCTCGAAATTGAAATGCTAGAGAGCGAGGGTTGTCCTCATCTAGCAGCAGCAAGCGAAGCACATTGTACCCATCAAATTGACTACGGTAGCGACTACGGTAGGTCATGCTGCTGTCGAACAATTTTAATAACGCTTCTAGTATTTCTATGTCTTCGTGTTGCCTGGATAGCATCGTGTTGATGATGGACGACGTGTGGGTAATACGCTCTAGTCGTCGCCCTAACATCATAAAACGCCACCCATCACCGTGGGAGAAATTTTCATGCGCTAGCCCAGTAAATGCCGACAACGTCATGAGTGAGTCATCCAGATGCCCTGATATTAAATCCAACTCCCCTGTTTCTTCTTGCAGTGGTGATGCTTTTATTTTGTGCGTTAAAAATAAACGGGTGTCTTCTAGTTTATTTAATACGTGTAACAGCTCGGTAGACACTCTATCTCTAACGGCCGAAGCACTGCGTGACAATGATTTCAGAGAGTAGGGCAGAGTGCCAGCTCGGTTGACATCGGTGAGCAACGACAGCAGCTCTTTTTGAGGTGACTGCAATCGTTTGTTCGCACCACGCCCGATAAATCCGGGTACGGTGCCAGTTGTTTGTGTCGTTGCACGCAGAAGTGCTTCCAGTGTTGGGTTTTGGAATTCCTTCGCTGAATGATGAGTGTTAGTTCGCAGCGTTTGAAGAACCGCGCGTAGGAGGCGAAGCGTTTTTTCGCAGCGCTCTGCATTGCGTCCCATCCAAAACAAATTTTCTGCAACACGACTGGGTAATTCACCGTCGACTACAGAAAAATCACTAGCATTAACCGAGTTATTGAGTAGGCTGATCGGTTTAATAGGGCCATCTGCAATAACCCACGTGTCTTTGCTACCAATGCCAGTTTCAAACGTGGGTCGGCGCCCTATCTCATCACTGTCAAGAAGACAAAGCCCACCGGGTAGTGCTTCATAGGACTGCTCATGTTTAACCACGTACATACGAATAGTGATTTTTCGCGGTACTAGTTCAGTTCCGCGAAAACTTGGCGCAACTGATCTATCTATGCGCTCAAATGCCACATAGCGTTCGGGGGTTCGATCTATATTGTTAAGCAGTAGTTCTAGATCCTCACCTTTCATTCGCTGTGGATCTAACAACAGGTTTGTATTGTTGACGTCAGTGACTAGAAGGTCTTGGCGATGACTGTTAAAGTGATCTCGGTGCTCGGAGTCCCCTAACCAGAACGTAGGAGCTCCATTGAGTTTAAGCGATTCCCCTAATAGCTCTTCGCATAGCTCAGGCAAACACGTGTTGAGCGCAGGGTTTTCAAGTACACCAGCACCGAGTGGGTTGATGACCTTCACACCGCCAGCACGTACCGCTTGAAACAGCCCCGTGATACCACGAGCACTAGCTTGTCCAATAGCCAAAGGGTCGATGTTGGTATCGTCAACGAATCGGAATATGACAGATACGCGTCCTAGGCCTGACACGGTTTTTAAAAAGACCCGGTTGTCTCTAACGGTGAGATCTCCCGTATGCACCAATGTGTAGCCCAAGTATTTTGCCAAGTAGGCAATTTCAAAGTAGTGAGGGTGTGTGGGGCCGGGTGCCAGCAAAACGCAGCGATCATCGGATGATGACAATTCGCTGATATAGCGTTGAATGTTTTTAAAATAACTGGCAATACGCAGAACACGGGAGGAGCCAAATAATTTGGGCGTGGTCTGGGTTATTGCTAAGCGGTTTTCCAATGCGTAGCCGCTGCCCTCTGGGTATTGGCAAATGTCGTCTACGACATACCAGTTGCCTGTTTTGGTACGAGCCAAATCTGAACTAAACAGTGGCAACTTTTGAGTGGTGTTTGGGTTGACGGCATCGCGCAAATATCCACGGTGGGCGTAGATCATGGCAGGGGGTATCAAACCGGACTTAAGCAGCTGTTGATCCGAGTAAATATCAGCAAATATGGCTTCTTTAAGGCGTGCCCGCTGATCAAGAGCAGACTTGAGCCAGCTCCAGTCCTTGGGTTCCACGACGAAGGGGGCCAGATCTAAATTCCACGGCCGAGAGGATTCTTCAGCGTCTGACAACGAGCTGTAGGCGATACCGTTCGCTCTAAGGAGCCTGGCAATGTTGGCTTGTTGCTGCTGTATTTGCTCAGCAGACCGGCTCGTCAGCTCCCCAGTAACGTGCTTCCAGTTGGGCAGCTCGGTGCCATCCAAAGCAAGGGTTTCGTCGTACTGGGTCACGCTAACTGTTTTTAGGCGATTCAATGGCATTGAATTAGTTGCTCTTTAGTACGTCATCCACTCGCGAAGAGAGGCCCACGTAGGCATAATAGAGGGTATCTAGTATCTCTGCTTTAGTACATTCTTAGGAGCTTTAAAAAAATGAGCCTTACCGATTTTTTCAAGTCTGATCTTGCTGATCGAGACCCTGCTATTCAAGCGGCTATCGATAGCGAGTTAGGCCGTCAGCAACATGAAATTGAACTGATCGCGTCCGAGAACATCGTGTCAGCTGCTGTCATGCAGGCACAAGGCTCGGTCATGACCAATAAGTATGCTGAAGGCTACCCGGGTAAGCGTTACTACGGCGGTTGCGAGCACGTCGATACTGCAGAAACCCTAGCCATCGAGCGAGCTTGTGCGTTGTACGACTGTTCTTACGCTAATGTGCAGCCGCATTCAGGCGCGCAGGCCAACCAGGCTGTATTTCTTGCGTTAATCAAGCCTGGCGATACTTTCATGGGTATGGATTTAGCCGCGGGTGGTCACCTAACTCACGGTTCACCGGTCAATCAGTCTGGTAAATGGTTCGATGCGGTAACTTACGGTGTTGATGAAGTCACTCATCAAATCGACTACGAAGCCTTAGAGGCGCAGGCCCGTAAGTCTAAGCCTGCGTTAATCATCGCGGGTGGTTCAGCTTATCCTCGTGTTATAGATTTTGCACGTTTCAGAGCCATTGCTGATGAAGTCGGTGCGTATTTCATGGTCGACATGGCGCATTTCTCAGGTCTTGTGGCGGCAGGAGAGCATCCTAATCCGCTAGATCATGCTCATGTAGTGACGACAACCACTCACAAGACTTTGCGCGGACCACGCGGCGGCATGATATTGACTCGTGACGATGCATTGGGTAAGAAGTTTAATTCTGCGGTATTCCCAGGTTTGCAAGGCGGACCATTAATGCACGTCATTGCCGCAAAGGCAGTTGCATTCGGTGAAGCTCAACAACCAGAATTCAAAACCTACCAAAAAGCGGTTGTGAGCAATGCGAAGGTGTTGGCTGCAACACTGGCAGAGGGCGGACTAGATATGGTCTCTGGTGGTACTGACACGCACGTCATGCTCGTTGATTTACGCCCTAAAGGCGTAACAGGTAAAGCGGCTGAAGCAGCTTTGGGTCGTGCTTGTATTACGTGCAACAAAAACAGCATTCCGTTTGATCCTGCATCGCCGTTCGTTACATCGGGTGTTCGTTTAGGTACACCCGCTGCGACAACTCGTGGTTTCGGTGAGGAAGAGTTCAAGTTAGTTGGGCAGCTTATTTTGCGTGTTCTTGATGGCTTGTCTCAAAACGGCGAGGAAGGTAATGCAGAAGTAGAAAAAGCGGTGGCAACGGATGTCATGGCTCTGACTAAGCGTTTTCCTATTTATAGCTAAGTCGTTAAGGCAGTAGCTGCTATCGGTGTTGTTAATACACCGATAGCAGTACGTACGATAAGTGTGAGCATCTATTGTTAGAGGCTAAGTTGCGTGTCTCGGGTACCTGCCATTAGTCCGCCATCTAGCACCAAGACATGGCCTGTAATGTAGCTACCGGCGCACAGCAAGTACACGATAGCTTCGGCAAATTCTTCTGGTTGTCCTTTACGTTGTAATGGCACAGTGTCGAGTGCGCTTTGAGGTAGTTCGAAACGACATTCCCAATCAGATTCCACAATCCCTGGTGCAATGGCGTTTACTCGAATATCAGGCCCTAGAGCTCTGGCGTGTTCCTTTGTTAAAGCGATAAGCCCAGCTTTTGTCGCTGCATAGACAGCACTTGAGCCGTTGCCTATGAGGCCAGCTGTGGATGCTGTATTAACAATAGCTCCACCACTTTGGCGTAGTGCATTAACCGCTGCAGCTGTGCATCGAGCCGGACCCTGTAGATTAATATTGAGAAGCTTTTGCCAGAAGGCTTCGTCTTGTATTCCGAAGTTGTCAGGCGCTACGGGTTCGCGGGTTCCGGGTGTCCCTGCATTATTGACTAAATAATCGAGACCACCTAACGTTGTAATTGCGCTCTCAAATAGTGTGTTTACGCTTGCAGGGTCAGCAACATTTCCTGGCGCTGCAAAAACGTTAAACCCTTGGTTCTTCAGACGGTTAACGTGCTCGTCTAATAGTGGGTTGTTTGGCAAATCATTTAATGCAACTGTGGCGCCGCTTCTTGCTAGTAGCTCAGCTGTTGCTAAGCCAATTCCAGATGCCGCACCTGTGACCAGTGCTCGCTTACCTTGCAGTTGAAAAGAAATCATAAGTTCCAAAAAAAAAGCCTGCAACCTAGAGATAGGTTACAGGCGATATAAACACGATATTAAACCAATAAGGTGTTACGCAAACCACCAGCGTTCGGCAACTTTGTTACCGTCGTTAACCCAATTCGCTGCCACATTATCACCATGGGTGATCTCTTTAGAATGCGCATGAATGTAGTTTGCCCACATAGCGACAATAGCACCGCCATCGTCATGTAGCAGCTGCTGTGCTTCGCCATATTGCGTCTTGCGTGCGTCGTCGTCAGTTTCTGATCTGGCTGACACGACGACATCATTGAAGCGCTTGGAATCATCGGTGCCTTTCCAAGCCGTGTCGTTCCACTCTGTATCATTGGTGTAAGCAGCTGAGTACATCCAATCTTGAGTAGGGCGGCCACCCCAGTAGCAGGCACACCAGCCTTTCTTATTCCAAACGTTTGACCAGTAGCCGTCTTTTGGTTCGCGAACTACTTCAATATCAATACCGGCTTCCTTGGCAGAAGCTGCAATTAACTGAGCGGCATCTACTGCACCTGCGAAGGCTGCATCAGAGGCTGACAGTTTAATGGTGCCGCTGTGTCCAGATGCCTTGTAATACTCAGCCGCTTTTTCAGGGTCAAATTCTCTTTGCTCAATATCTGTATTGAGGAAAGGCATAGCGGCGGATACAGGAATATCGTTACCAGCAACACCGTGGCCTAGTAGTATCTTGTCCACTAGTTCTTGACGTTTAATCGCGTATTTAAGCGCCATGCGTAAGTCGCGGTTTCCAAACGGTTCAACGTCTAGTCGCATAGGAAATGTGTAGTGCTGAGTACCTGTGGTTTCTAGAATCTCTAGGTTCGGTGCTCTAGCGAGTAGCGACACAGTTTTAGGATCAATGTTGTCGACCACATCTGCATCACCATTCATGACGGCATTTTGTCGGGCCGTAATATCTAGAATCGAAAGTAACTCGATTTCGTCAAAGTGAGCGCTGTCAGCTTTAAAGTAGTTGGGGTTGCGTGTTGATAGAGCACGTACGCCAGGTTCAAATGAATCGAGCACATAGCCACCTGTGCCGATACCTGACAGCGCATCAATGTTTCCATCTTTAGCAGCCTGAATGATCAGGTGATAATCACTAACGATAAACGGGAAATCGGCGTTGCCATCTTCCAAGTCAAAGATAACCATATCATCGCCGTCTTTGCGAATATCTTTGATGGCACTGAGTAACCCTTTTGCAGCAGACTTAGAGTCTTCACCACGATGGTAATTGAATGTGGCAATAACATCGTCAGCGGTTAGTGTCTTGCCATTGTGAAATTCAACGCCATTACGCAGTTTGAACATCCATGTTTTAGCATCTGCAGAAGGCTCATAGCTTTCGCACAATTCAGCGCGTAAGGCACCGTCGCTACCTACTTCAGTGAGTTGATTTCCGTAGGTATAGTTCAGTGCCTGAGTAAAGCCGTTCTCAGAGGTGCCTGGATCCAATGTGTCCGTTGTTGAGCCGTAGCCCAAACCTTGGCGAAGCCGTCCACCTTTTTTGGGTGTTGCGGCAATGGCGTTTGTGGCCATTGTCATAGCGAACGGCAAGCTCGCTCCAGCGGCTAGAGCTGTCATGATGAAACGTCGGCGGCTTATCCTGCCAGCAGTTAGCTGGTTGGCCTGATCGATAATGACGTGCTTTTTCATAAAGAAAAATCCTCTAAGTCGGTGGCTATGCGGCGCTAAGCGGCGCCCGTTGTTATGGCTAAAATTTACTAACTATGGAAAAGTGCATCCGTTTACTGCCATACTTGTGACGTCATTTCACCAGATTGGTGCTGTTCAGACAAGGACTACGGAGAAAAAGAATTATATTGCACCCTGTACTTGCCACAATATTGAAACGACTCGGACTAGGCGTTGCGACACTGTTCGTCGTCTCGGCCATTATTTTTAGCTCAATTTCATTGTTGCCTGGTGACTTTGGCGAAGCAGTTCTGGGCCAAGCCGCCACGACTGAGACGGTCGCGGCGTTTCGAAAAGAACTTGGGCTCGACAAACCTGCACCTGTTCGATACCTAGATTGGGTGTCCTCAGTCTTGAAAGGAGACTTTGGCACGTCGTTTTCAGGACGAGCAGCCTCGGGAGTTGATCGGTCCCGATCAGTGGCGGAGTTAATAGCACCGAGACTGAAGAACACACTTTTTCTAGCTGGGGTCACAGCGATCATAGCCGTACCGTTAGCACTGCTTATCGGTTTAACGGCCGCTCTCTATAGAAACTCGCTCTACGATAGAGGCGTAAACGCATTGACGTTAACGACCATTTCTATGCCAGAGTTTTTCGTCGCTTATATTTTGATTTTGTTGCTGTCCTCGTTGTGGCCTGTTTTTCCTTCGTTAGCCAACGTCGATGCCTCAACGGAGTTTGGCGAACGTCTGCGACGCATTGCATTGCCAGCGATAACACTGACATTGGTTATCGTGGCTCACATGATGAGAATGACGCGAGCTGCAATTATCAATTTGTTAGCGAGCCCCTATATTGAAATGGCTCTTTTGAAAGGTGCCTCTCGATCAGAAGTTATTTTAAAGCATGCGCTTCCCAACGCATGGGCACCGATTGCAACCGTCATCGCCTTTAACTTAGCGTATTTGGTTGTGGGCGTGGTGGTGGTGGAGGTTGTATTTGTCTACCCAGGCATAGGTCAACTTATGGTCGATTCTGTTACTGCGCGAGACACACCCGTGGTGCAAGCCTGTGCGTTGATATTCGCTAGTACCTACATTGTGCTTAATCTCATTGCCGATGTCATAGGCATAGTCACCAACCCCAGGCTATTGCATCCACGATGAACGAGGCACCAGAATCGTACGCAGCGGCAGCCGAAGTTGCCGTTGTAAGAAAACGTAGAGGTCGACTTGAACGCATCTGGCTGGCTTTGAAAAAAGCGCCTGTGTCTGCGTGGTTCGGTCTCATTGTTCTCAGTGCCTATATTGTTGTTGCGCTGTTCGCACCACTACTAGCGCCCTATGGTGAGGCTGAGATTTTCCCCGCACCGTTTGGTCCTTGGGAGGAGGCGCATCGATTTGGCACAGATCAAATTGGACGCGATATATTTACCCGTTTAATTTACGGTGCTCGCAACACCATGGGTATTGCTTTTGTAACGACGTTGTTATCGTTTGCTATAGGGGGCGGGTTAGGTCTAGTCGCTGCCATTAATCGAAGTTGGTTGGATCAAATACTAAGCCGTGCGGTTGACGTTTTGATGGCCATTCCTTCATTGATTTTTGCATTGATGCTGCTGTCTATTTTTGGTTCTACGGTAACGAGTTTGATCGTTATCATCGCGATACTAGATTCCACGCGTGTGTTTCGACTAACACGCGCTGTTGCCATCAATGTGGTGGTCATGGATTACGTAGAGGCCGCGAAGTTGCGCGGAGAAAAAATCGGCTGGATTATGCGGCGGGAAATACTGCCCAACATCATGCCGCCACTTATTGCCGAATTTGGTTTGCGCTTTTCGTTTGTTTTTTTAACCATCGCCGCCTTATCCTTTTTGGGCGTTGGTATTCAACCGCCAACGGCTGATTGGGGATCCATGGTCCGCGAGAACGCATCACTCATTCAATTTGCACAGTACGATATCAAGGCTGGGCTGACTCCATTACTACCTGCTGCGGCAATCGCACTGTTAACGGTGGCGGTGAATTTTGTGGTCGACTGGTTCCTGCACACCTCAAGCGGTTTAAAAGATGAGCATTGAGCACAACGATGTGTTGCTGGAAATGCGAAACGTTCATATTGAGGGTTTTGCAGACGAGCAGTGGCACCCCATTATCAAGGGCGTGGATCTAACGCTTAAACGCGGGCAGGTGTTGGGCGTAATAGGTGAATCGGGTGCAGGAAAATCCACACTCGGTTTAGCTGCAATGGGATTTGTACGACCCGGCTGCCGTTTTACCCAAGGCACTGTTCATTTCAATGGCACTGAGCTTATAGCGCTGTCAGAAACTGAAAAGCGCGCTTTTTGGGGGACTCGTATTGCTTATGTCGCGCAGTCAGCGGCTGCCGCATTTAATCCTGCGCACAGGCTTATTGATCAAACCTGTGAGGCAACAGTACGTGCTGGTATCAGTAGCCGTGACGAATCGCGCAGCGATGCAATTGCCCTTTATGAATCCCTACAACTTCCCGATGCATCTAATATCGGTGAGCGCTACCCACATCAAGTGTCAGGTGGACAGTTACAGCGCGTCATGACGGCCATGGCAATGTCGTCGCGTCCAGATTTAATTATTTTTGACGAGCCGACAACGGCACTCGATGTGACCACTCAGGTTGAGGTCTTGTCAGCTATGCGAAAAATTGTGGAGCACTATGGGGCTGCGGCGATCTACATCACCCATGACCTTGCCGTAGTTGCGCAAATGGCCGATGACATTAAAGTGCTGCGCTATGGAGAAGAAGTAGAGGAGGCTGAAACACGAGTCATGCTTGAGTCGCCTAAAGAGGCTTATACGCGTTCCCTGTGGTCAGTGCGTGCACTCGAAAAGACAGAAGAGAAGGGTGAGGACATTGTGTTATCCATGCAAGGGATAGATGCGGCATACGGTTCAAGCAAAGTTTTACATAACGTCTCTATCAATTTACCACGCGGTAAAACGGTTGCTGTCGTTGGGGAGTCGGGGTCAGGAAAGTCCACGGCCGCTAGAGTAATAACTGGATTGTTACCACCAACTGCGGGCACCGTGCAGTTCAATGGTGAGGCACTCCCGTCAGGGCTTAAGTCTCGTACGCAAAGTCAGCTTCAGCGCATTCAAATGATTTATCAGATGGCTGATACCGCCATGAATCCGCGGCAAACGGTCGATGAAATTATTGGTAGACCCTTAGAGTTCTACTTAGGTTTGAGCGGTGCTGCGCGTGAACAACGGGTTCTTGAGTTGTTGACAATGATTGAGCTCGATGAATCGTTTTTAGATCGGTATCCGTCGGAGTTATCTGGAGGTCAGAAACAGCGAGTGTGTATTGCGCGAGCATTAGCGGCAGAGCCTGATGTCATTATTTGCGATGAAGTGACTTCTGCCCTCGATCAAATTGTGCAAGAGGGCATACTCCAGCTGCTATTACGTTTGCAGCAAGAGTTCGGAATCAGTTATTTGTTTATCACTCACGACATAGCCACTGTCAAAGCGATCTCTGACGAAATTGTTGTGATGTATCAGGGAGAGGTTGTTGAGCAGGGGCTGAAAAGCGACATTCTGTCACCGCCACATCCAGCCTACACCGAGCTGTTGTTATCGTCGGTGCCTGAGATGGACCCCGATTGGCTTAGTACGCTTTTAAAAGAGCGCGCATAGATTTTCTATACAGATAATACTGGCACTACACAAAGCGGCGTTGCACTTTTTCATCATAGTGACGTTCAAACACGAGTGCTTTGTTTTCCCAAGCACTCAGTGAACCTGTGATGTAGAACCATTGAGCATCGGCGTGCATGTGCATAATCGCCGTTGTCTTAATATGCCAATCATTACGGCTTAACGTTTGCTGCCAAGTGATGTCAGCGGTCGCTGACTGAGGGGTATCTGGATGAATAGCGAATTTCTCAGTGACAGAACTACCGCTGACTAATAGATGATCAAGATCCTTATTTTCGCCAAAATCGTTATGAATAAGCGTGGTGTGTATGCCGGTTTTCGAATCTACCGTACGTTCTCTTGTTGAGTGACTTGGCCGAATAACCTCATGTTTCCACCCGTCGGCGGTCTCTGGTGGGTCAAACGCGCACTCGTCTTCAAGGGTTTTATCGGGGCGAAGTGGTAGCTCCAAACTTGCGTTGAATAGGGTAACGGTTGAGGCTTCGGGCGATGGCCAAACAAATGGCCAGTAGCTAGTAGAAACTGCCAGCCGAAGCTTATGACCCGCGGGAAGTCTATAAGCGATTTGATCAAGGTTGATGTTAGCGTGAATGTGTTGGCCGTTGCCTAGCTGTGTTGGAAACTCATGTGAAACAGCATGGGTTAAGTTCAGCATACCCAGAGTAATCAGAGATGAACGGCCATCGGGCATGACATCGCACAGACGAACAATAAGTTGTGCGAAAGGTTGATCCGAACTGCATAGGAAGCTAACGCTAGGTGCACCGACAATGTTCATGGCAGTGTCAGTGGGTGTGGTATCAAAGCAGCAACTTAGGTTATCGTCGCTACGCTGATCATCTGGCAGTTCAGGGCCAAACGTAAAGGGGAAGTACTCACCGGTTTGTGTTCCGCAATGTGCTGGGCTGTTTATTTTTATATTAAGCAGGCCCTGTGAGCCTAATGCATCAGTTGCCAGTGTCATCAATCCATTGGCACTGTGTCGTGCGGTGTACTGTCGACTAGCACTATGAGGAGAGGGCCAAGCGTCTTCGGCTATCCACCGACCGGGGCGTTCGTCATACCAAGGCGCGGGAGGCAGTGCGTCCATTAGATAGGCACGATAGGCTGGTAAGGTTTTAACGTCATTGTCCATACCTTTCAACCAGTGATCCCACCACCGAAGGGATTCTTGTAAAAATCCGATTTGAGGGGCTGGGGCAGCGTAGTGAGGGTATTTGTGTATCCAAGGTCCGACAATACCCTTAACCGGTGACTCTAGATTTTCAACCAAATGTGAGATCGTATTGCGATACCCATCGTGCCATCCACCGATTGTCAGCACAGCAGCTTTTATAGCTGAGTAGTCTTCGCATACTGAGCCATGTTTCCAATAGGCATCGCGTGCTTGATTACCGATCCAGGTGGTTGCAAGGAACGGCATGTTCTCGAGTCGAGAAAGCCAAAGCGTACGCCATTGGTCTCCAACCAACATGGGATCTGGCGGGCGCGATGAGTAAGACAACATGTTAGCTGCCCAGCCTATATTTTCGCCAAGCAAGCATCCGCCTTTAAAGTGTATGTCGTCGGCAAAGCGGTCGACGGTTGAGCAAACCGTTACTATGGCTTTTAACGCAGGCGGTTGCATACTTGCTACTTGCAGTGCGTTGAAGCCTCCCCACGAAATTCCCATCATGCCGACAGCGCCAGTACACCACTCTTGTTGTGTGGCCCATTGAATAACATCGCATGCATCCTGTAATTCCTGCTGTGTGTATTCATCGAGCATGAGGCCTTGGGAGTCACCGTTACCTCGCATATCGACTCTGATGCATGCGTAGCCATGGCTTGCAAACCACGGGTGGTTCATACAGTCACGCACTATCGTACCGTCTCGTTTACGGTAAGGAAGATGCTCGACGATGGCAGGAACGGGTGACAATGCGGCATCTTCAGGTAACCAAATACGCGCTGAAAGCTCGCAACCATCCGGCATCACAATAATTTGATGCTCTATGATCTGGACATCTCTGGGATGTTGAGTGTTACCTTGCGATTGATCTGTCATAGATAGTCCAGCGCTAGACGGTTTTGTATAGTGTACTGCTCGGCACGAAAATAGCCATATTTATAGCGGGTTATTAGCCATAAGAGGCAGAGTTAGCTGCAGGTTATCTCACTACAGATTCAGATCGTTTTTCCGATAAACGCTGCATAGGATTGTTCTACTTGTGCTTCGAAATAGATCTGATCAACTGCTGATGAAATCGCGTCTTACTATACCCAGTTACTTAGTGCTGCTGACACTTGTACCTTCGAGTGTGTTGGCTCATGAAATGTGGGTGCTAACCAAGGACGTTGTGGGTGATTGGAGTAACAAGCCACTTCCTGAGACATATACAAGCCTGACACTTCCAACGGTGCTCACCATTGTTATCGCGTTACTGATTAACGGGCTTCTGTTTAAATTACACCAGCGGGGTGCTAACGAACTTTTCCCACTGTTCCGCGCGAAAATGCGCGGTATGAGGCCTTACAGTGCTGTCGTGCTTAGAGCCTGTTTAAGTTGGGTATTGATGTCCTCTGCCTTGGCTGTTGAGCCACGGTTTGGTAATGAGGTTTGGAGTCACCCGACTTTACTCGCGCCAGACATTCTCATCAGTGAACTACCGCTAGGTTGGCAGTGGCTTCGCTGGGCAGAGGTATCCATTGCTATCTCTCTTATTATAGGGCTATACGTACGTGGTGCTGCAATAGCGTGTTTGATGCTAGTGGGTTTTGCGCTCTATTTAACGGGTATGGCTGCAGTGGCGTACGCTCCCGTGTATGCAGGTGTTGCGCTTTACTTATTTTTTGCAGGCGGTGGAAGCTATTTTGTCCCAATGCCTGTACCTAGTTTTATACGCAGATTTTGCCTTAAGCTCGTAGAGAATGCATCGATTAGCCGAGCTCAGTTTTTATTAAGGGTGCTTGCAGGGTGTAATTTTTTATTCCTGGCGATATATTTTAAAGTCATGCAGCCTAACTTGATGTTGGCAATAATCGATGTGCATGATCTGCCAATATTGGGATTAAGACCAGATGTGTTCGTGCTGATTATTGCAGCTGTTGAGGTTTCTATTGGTTTATTGGTCATCTTTGGTGTTTTGTTAAGATTTTTGTCAGTAGTGCTTATTGGTGCATTTATATTTTTTGCCATCTGTTTATCCGATGCAGAAACTTTGACGTCGCATATGTTGTACTACGGCGTGGCAATTTCTTTTCTATTCAACGGAAATGGGCAATGGCGTAAACGATCTGCTACCGATGCTGCTGCACATATTGTGATTGTTGGTAATTCAATAGGCAGTGTCGCAGCAGCGCAATACCTAGAAAAAATACTGCCGCATAGTAGTAACGTCCGTGTATCGGTACTGAGTCATCGCTCGGACATACAGTTCACTAGTATGTTGCCTGAGGTGGTGTCGGGCGCAGTGCAGCCCACCACGTTAATTAATCCTTTGTCGAAGGTGCTGGAGCGTACACACCTAGTGTTAGGCAAAACGCAAACTATCGATACAATGGATAAAACCCTATCATTCAGCGGTCCGGGTGGTGCCTCCAGAACTCTATCATATGACCAGTTGATTGTTGCCAATGAGCCTGAGGTCGATCGATCCAGTGAAAGTGCGACTGATTCGGAAGGTGTTGCTCATTTGTCGAGTGTGGTTGATGCACTACAGCTGAAACAGCAACTCTTAGGTTTTCTTATTGGTAGAAGTGGTGAATGGCATACATCGGTTCGGCCATTCAAGGTAGCCATATATGGCGGTGGAGAGCGTGGATCAGCGCTAGCCATGGAAGTACATGCTTTGTTGGAAATGCTCAAAACAGAGCGTGGTATAGCTCGCTCAGCCAGTGTCAACGTGGTGATTTTAGAGCATGAAGAAGATCGGCGGAATATGAGTGAAACGATTCTCAGGCTTAGAGCTAAGCATTTTAGTAAACGAAAAATAAAGGTGGTTGATGCAAAACGTGTAGCCACTCTCTGCTCAGATTCGTTAAGGCTTCTGAACGGTAAAGCTATCGCGATGGATGTTGTCATCAATTTGCAAACACGTGACGTGCTTCCGACGTTTAAAGATGCGAGCAACATGCCCCATGAAATACGAAACTCTAACTTGTCATTCGCACTGTCAGAAAAAGTCTGGCTGGCGTCTTATTCAGAAACGCTGAGGAAAAACCCACAACGACGATTATCGTTGCAACTGGAGCAAGCACGTTTAGCCGCATTCAATGCCTGGGCAAGCTCACAATCTCTAAAAACGAAAAACCTTAAAACGATTAAAAAATCGCTATATGAATGCTATATGGGTCGGTATTCTGTGGCGACGTGGCGTGGCGTAGCGCTACCCAGTGCACTAGGTTGGTTGCTCAACAGGCATCGTTATATCAGTACGCTGCCAAGCTTGGAGAGGAAGCTACGAGTCGTCATCGATTGGGCTCTAGATGTCGTCTTTAACAACGATACCGTTGGTTTGCTTGAATATGATTACCAACTGAGTGTAAAACAGGGTCTTCGTAAGGTGCCTGGTACCAGTAGCCGAAACATCGACGTAGTTTCATCGGCAGCCCCGGATGAGTACAAACCTATCAATAGGGCCGCTTAGAATTGCCACACACGGCAATACTACGTCGCGTGGCTAGATGTACCAACCGTTGAAATACCTGCAGCTTTTAATTCTTGTGAGCGATCGATACTGACCGTGAGTAAGACCACAGGCACCAAACCGACAAGAACGATCAACAACGAGCCTAGTGCAGCCTCTCCAATAAGCTCATCGGATGCAAATTGATAGACATGCGTGGCCAGCGTATCGAAATTGAATGGCCTAAGTACTAACGTTGCGGGCAGCTCTTTCATGCAGTCTACGAACACAACCAGAGCAGCGGTTAAGATGCCACTTTTCATTAATGGCAAATGAATACGCGACAATATGGTTAAAGAAGAGTGCCCTAGAGATCGTGCTGCATCATCCATATGAGGGCTGATTTTTTTCATGCTGGCATCCACGGAACCGTAGGCCACGGCTAGAAAACGTACCGTATAGGCAAACACTAAAGCGAAGACAGTGCCGCTGAGCAATAGACCTGTGGATATATCGAATTGGCTTCGCATGAAGGCATCAATGCCATTGTCGATTGCCGCAAATGGGATGATGACGCCAATCGCTAGAACAGCACCCGGTACGGCGTAACCCAGGCTGGAAATATTCACACTGGTTTTCAGTAACCGAGTGGGCCTGAGGCGTTGGCTGTAGCTGAGTAGTATGCCGACGCTAACGGCTGCAACTGCCGCAGTGGCGGATAGCCCAACAGAGTTTAAGGCTATTTGCCGAAAGTCTTCGGTATAGGATTGTTCGAAGTAGCGTATGGAGTAATTGAGCAGCACCCATGCTGGCAACAGAAACCCAAGTAGTACCGGTAAGAAGCAACTTATCGTGGCAAAGGCCGCTGATTTTCCCACAAGCTTTCGACGATTCAATTTACGAAATCGTGATGCGGTGGGTTGGTAGTGTTCTCGGTGGCGTCGGCTGACTTTTTCTAAGCCCACAAGCACCATTACAAACAGCAATAATAATGACGCTATTTGTGCACCACCGCCTAGGTTGTTCATTCCTAACCAGACGTCGTACAACCCCGATGTCAGTGTGCGTACCGCAAAGTAATCCACAGTTCCAAAGTCGTTTAATGTTTCCATCAAGGCCATAGCAAGACCGACGACGATGGCTGGACGAGCCATGGGTAACGCTATGCGAAAAAAACGGCTACGCGAGGAGCCACCCAGTATTTTCGCAGCTTCTAACACGGAGGCAGACTGTTCTAGAAAGGCTGCTCTGGCTAAGAGATACACATAAGGGTACAAAACCAGAACCATCATGGTTATGGCTCCGGGTAAGGAGCGAATGCTAGGAAACCAATATTCATTGGCCAGTTTCCAGCCAAATGTTGCTCTTAATGCGCTTTGCACGGGGCCTGCAAATTCGAGTAGGTCTGTATAGATGTAGGCGATGACGTATGCAGGTACGGCAAACGGGAGTAGTAGTGCCCAGTTAAAAATAGAGCGACCCGGAAACTCATAGCGTGTGACCAGCCATGCCGTGCTAACGCCTATACACAATGTGCCAACAGCCACGCCTGTCATCAGCATGAGGGTGTTTGATATATAGCGCAGGA
Organism: uncultured Granulosicoccus sp.; assembly: GCA_937991945.1. Classification (GTDB taxonomy): domain Bacteria; phylum Pseudomonadota; class Gammaproteobacteria; order Granulosicoccales; family Granulosicoccaceae; genus Granulosicoccus. Next base: position 51,948 of record CALKLO010000011.1, on the reverse strand, counting down.
GCACTGTGTCCCACAGATGTGGCCAGATATTTTCTTCAGGATTCAGTGCTAAGTACAACACTGAAAAGATAGGTAAACAAACAATGAACGCGACGATTAAGGCGACGAGTGGCCAGCCTCGTATTGACGCCCAGATACCGTTGGACAGAGACAGGTGTCGGTGACGCTGTTGTTCCTTGTAGGTTTGTCGTGCCGGTGAATCCGTCAGTACGCTGTGACGGCTGCGGCGTGGCGCGCCTGGTACATGCTTACGATACTGGACTTCAGGAAACGGTATTGAATTTAGAGTAGGGTGTACCGCGGTATTTCTGAGCTGGCGCGTACTGGCTATTCTACTGGCGCTAAAACGAAAACTACCCCCAGGCCATATGACGGCGGAGGGGGTAGCGGATTGGTAGCTCGTAGAAGAGCCCCAAGTAGCTTTAACTCTACCCGTAACCGCACCACCCAACGTGGGTAGCTGCGGTTTGGGAGGTGCGCTAGGCTTATCAGCCGTCATAATCTACGGTGTCGACGAGACGACTGGCCTGTGCACGGTGAGCAGCAATCTCATTCAAAGACAGCGTGTCTTTCTTGAACTCACCCCAGCTACTTACCAAATCAGAAGGCGCAACGTCTGCCTTGATTGGGTATTCATGGTTGTTGGTCGCGTACATAGACTGTGCGCTATCACTGGCCAAGTACTCGAGCAATTTTATCGCACTGTCACGGTTAGGTGAGGCTTTGGTTAGGACAACACCGCTGATGTTCATGTGGGTACCGCGATCTGATTGATTAGGAAAAATGACATTAACGGAATCAGCCCATGCTTGTTGGTCAGGGTTTGTCATCATCGCACCCATGTAGTAGGTGTTGATTATAGCAACATCGCACTCACCCTCAGAAATAGCTTTTACTTGAGCTCTGTCATTGCCTTGGGGTTTTCGCGCCAAGTTACCTTTAACAGCGGTTAGCCAATCAGAGGCCGCGGCTTCACCTTCATGAGCTACGACGGATGCAATAAGTTCAACCATGTAGGAGTGCTTGCCGCTGCGTGTGCATATACGGCCTTCTAACTCAGGCTTAGCAAGGTCTGCATAGCTGCTGATAATGCCGTCCGCTACGCGATCTTTAGAGGTCACAATGATGCGACCTCGTGAGGTTAGTCCAAACCAATGGCCATCAGTGTCACGAAAGCTGAGCGGAATGTTGGCTTCCAGAACATCATTTTTTAAGCTCTGCGTTACACCTGCATCAACGGCTGCGGCCAGGTTTCCGACATTGGTAACCAACACTAAATCGGCTGGGCTGTTCATGCCTTCGTTTTCAAGTCGCTCAATAAGGCCTTTTTTAGCGAATACCGTGTTGACCTTAATACCGGTTTCAGCCGTGAAAGCATCAAATATAGGATCGGTAAGAAATTGCTGTCGGTAGGAGTAGACGTTGACCTCATCGGCAGCAGCTAGCATCGGCGTGGCTAAGCCCATAAGAGGAAGCGCTAAGAGAAGGGCTGTTTTGACAACAAAGTTTTTCGGGTTCTGCATTGTGGAGGGTCCTGAAGGGGTATGTGAATTCTTAATGCAGAGACTAATACGAATCATTCTCATTATCAACCATGCAAACTCTAAGGATATACCCGACTAAATTACTCGGATATTTCAGGATCCCTGTAAACACGCCGTCTTAGGAGCCCTCGGTTGGGGGCAAATAAGAATACAAAAATGAAAATAATGCTAAGCAGGACAACAATGGTCGGGGCTGGAGCGCTGTCAATGTGGTAACTCAGGGTGATTCCAAAGAACGTGGCGACGACAGAAATACCGATGGACCACCACATCATGTGTTCGAAACGATTGGTTAATAAATAGCTGATAGCGCCTGGGGCTATGAGTACCGAGATGACTAAAATGATGCCCACCGCTTTTATGGATGCGACAATGACCAAGGACAATATACTCAGCAAGCCGTAGTGCAGCACCGTGGTGTTGAGACCAATAACTTTTGCGTGTTGGGGGTCAAATGCAAACACTAGAAGATCGCGACGTTTAACAACAATGATTAAAAAAGCCGGTACGGTAAGGCTGGCTGTTAACAGTATGTCGCTCCAACGTACGCCAAGTAAGTCTCCGAATAAAACGTGATCAAGATGCAGGTCGGTATGAATTTTAGTGAATAAAAAAACACCGAGTGCGAACAATCCGCTAAACACAACACCCATAACGGTGTCTTCCTTGAGTCGACTGTTATTGGTGAAATACCCTGTGGATATAGCGCAGATCATACCGGTCACGAAAGCGCCGATAATAACGGGTATGTTTAGAATGTAGGCAATGACAATGCCGGGAAGTACCGCATGAGAGATAGCGTCGCCCATCAACGACCATCCTTTGAGCACTAAAAAGCAACTCAGTACGGATGCAGATACAGCCACCAGTAAAGATATTATGAGCGCTTGCTGCATGAAGTCGAACGCGTAAGGTTCGAAAAAGGTATACAACCAACTCATGAGTTAGGCTCATACTTGTCTTGGTCGTTCAATCGTTCGACTGCTCGGCGTTTATTGGCCAGTAAGCCATGCTTAGGACCCGCTACAAAGGCAATCAGAAACACGAATGTCTGTAGTAAAACAATAACGGCGCCTGTCGCACCATCTAAGAAATAGCTGATGTAAGCACCGATAGCACTGGTCAAAAACCCCACCGACACGCTAATGGCAATAAGTCGGCTGAACCTGTCGGTTAATAGATACGCTGTGGCGCCTGGTGTTACGACCATAGCGATAACCAGAAACGCGCCAACAGTTTGAAGTGCTGCCACGGTGGAGGCGCTGAGTAATGTGAAAAATAGCACTTTTAGCGTTTTGACTTTCAAGCCAATGGAGTGAGCATGGGTCTCATCGAAAAACACCACCATAAAATCCTTCCAAAAAACCAGAAGACACGCCAAGGTTACGAGTCCAATGATGGCTAACTGAATGGCATCGAACGGTGTGATGGCCAGTATGTTGCCAAACACAATCGTATCGATTTTGACTGACGTGGGTGAGAGCGAGGCCATAAACAAACCAAGGCCAAAAAAGCCGGTAAATATAAGGCCAATGACAGCATCTGTTCGCAACGATGAGCGTTGAGTGATAAACAGCATGGCAGCCGCTGCTAGTCCACCTGAGATGAATGCGCCCAAAGAATAGGGCAGCCCTAGCATGTAGGCACCTGCAACGCCTGGCACAACAGAGTGTGACAGTGCATCGCCAATCAGTGACCAGCCTTTTAACATGAGGTAGCTGCTCATAAAGGCGCAGATAATACCCACTAAAGCGCTGCACCATATGGCGTTAACCATGTAGCTGTAGGCAAAAGGTTCTAGCAGGTAATCAATCATGGGTTTTTGATTCTGACTCACCATCGCCATACAAAACGAAAGGACGTTCATCGTCAGAGATGACAGTCACTTGGCGTTGATCGTCATCATCATGCAGCTCGTTGCCTCCAAGAACGTGAAATCGAAGTGTGCCGCCAAACGCTTGTTCTAAATTTTTCTGTGTAAAAACGCTCTCTGTTGGCCCAGCATCCAGTACGCGGCGATTAACCAGAACCACTTGGTCGCAAAACTGCGGGACACTGCCAAGATTATGAGTCGAGACGAGCATGACTCTACCTTCATCGCGCAGATTTTTAAGCAGTTCAATGATGGCATCTTCGGTGGTGACATCAACACCTGTGAAGGGCTCATCTAACAAAATGACCTGACCTTCTTGGGCGAGGGCGCGGGCTAAAAACACACGTTTTTTCTGACCACCAGACAGCTCACCTATTTGCCTGTGCCGAAACTCTTGCATGTTGACTCTATCGAGCGCGTCATCAACTTTGCGCTTATCGATATCAGAAGGGCGCCTGAGAAAACCCATGTGTCCGTAACGTCCCATCATGACAACGTCTTCCACGAGCACTGGAAAATTCCAGTCTACTTCTTCGTTTTGTGGCACATAAGCCACGGTGTTTCGATCAAGGGTGCGACCAGCAGGTTGACCAAGAATGTTGACGCTGCCACGGGCTAAAGGCACTAAGCCCATGATCGCTTTAAATAGCGTTGATTTGCCTGATCCGTTGATGCCGACTAAGGCACAGATTGTCGAGGTGGGAATCGAAAACGTGGCATCGGACAAGGCAACGTTGCCGTTTCGATAAACCACACTAAGTCCTTCGGCCTTGATTCCACTGCCAGAGGGTTCTAGGGCTTGCTTTTCCCGCAGTTGCTTGCGTTCTGCAAACAGCGCTTCGCTGTCTACGCGATGCTTTGAAGTGCTCAACGCTGCAACTCCATGCCGGTTTCTATACCTTTAATTAGGGTCTCTATTGTCACCTTCAATAGATCGAGGTAGGTAGGAACCGGGCCGTCTTCTTTGCTCAGAGAGTCGACGTATAAAACGCCGCCATAGTGAGCGCCAGTCTCTCTTGCAACTTGTTGCGCAGGCTTGGGTGACACCGTGCTCTCGCTGAAAATTACGGGGATGTTTTCAGATCGCATGGTGTCTATGACGTTCTTGACTTGTTTAGGTGTGCCTTGCGAGTCGGCATTAATAGGCCATAAATATAACTCGTTAAGATCAAAGTCGCGGGCTAGGTAGCTAAATGCGCCTTCACTAGACACTAACCACCTTTTGTCTTTTGGAATGTCAGCCAAACGTTTTCGCAGTGGCTCTACAATCGCAACGATGTCGTCTTTATAGGCAGCTGCGTTGCTTGCGTATAAATTGGCGTTGTCGGGGTCAGCCAAGCTCAGGGCTTTTTCAATATTATCGACGTAAGTGAGTGCATCTGTTGGGCTCATCCAAACATGAGGGTTGGGTTTACCATCGTATGGGCCGTTGTTAATACTCATTGGGCTAACGCCATCACTCAGGATGACATGCGGGACGCCGTTTAGCCGACTGAGGAATTTTTCGAACCAGAGCTCCAAGTTCAAGCCATTCCACAATACAAGATCTGCGCTACGAGTGCGTCCAATGTCTTTGGGCGTGGGTTTGTAGTTGTGTATTTCAGCGCCGGGCTTCGTGACCGATACAACAGTGACGGTATTGCCTCCAACATTGCGGGTCATATCAGCCAAAATAGTAAATGTGGTGGCGACTACTAATTTTTCTGAGGCACCAACCAGGTTTGGTACTGTCAAGGCGATAGCCATCGTGATGCCCGTCATTAGTGCTGTAGCCGCGCCTCTGACGTTCATAGTTTTCACCCATGTCTTAAATTTAGCCATGGCTTAGTTTATACAGCTGTAATAAAAAAACAAGATCATGGCATAATTGTTTTTTGTTTCCAGACATCCGTGAGAGAAAAGCCCGCACATGAGTGTTGATCCTGCAAAACGCACCGCCGAAAGGCCTCTTCAAGAGCCGGATGCTCAGGCAGAAGCGTTTGCTGTAGTCCGCCAGGCCCATCAAATGGAGACGACTGAGGACTATGTTGAGCTTATTGATGATCTGATTACCTCGCAGGGTGAGGCGAGGCTGGTAGAGGTGGCAGAACGCTTAGGTATTTCTCAGCCCAGTGCGGGGAAAACGGTCGCACGTTTGCAACGTGAGGGTTACGTCACCAGCGAGCCTTATAGGTCCATCTTTCTGACGGAGAAAGGCAAAAAATTGGCAGACGCGAGTCGAGAGCGTCACGATGTGGTTTATCAATTTTTACTTAAAATTGGTGTGAGCGACACGACGGCAAAAATAGATTCCGAAGGACTAGAACACCATGTATCCGAGGAAACTCTGGATGCTTTTAGGCGCATAATTAACGCGCGCTAATTTTTCACAACTGACATACGAAGACAATTCATGCAAATCACGCTAACCCAGCCTGATGACTGGCACCTTCACCTGCGCGATGGCGATATGCTATCAGCGGTGGTCGGTAGTACTGCAGCACACTTTGGCCGTGCCTTGATCATGCCTAATTTAGTGCCGCCGGTTGTTACCGGCGACGATGCACGCGACTACAAAGCGCGCATCGAGAAGGCACTCATCGATACTGGCTCTAACACAGCATTTAAACCTTTGATGACGTTGTATTTAACAGAAACCACACAAGCCGACGATGTTGTAAAGGCCGCAAAAGAAGGCATTATTGTTGCGGTAAAGCTGTATCCGGCTGGTGCGACGACCAATTCATCTTCCGGTGTGACAAACATCGATAAAGTTATGCCGGTTTTAACGGCTATGGCTGAGCATGGCGTTGTGCTGTGTGTGCACGGTGAAGTCACCGATAGCGATATTGATATATTTGATCGAGAGGCACGTTTCATTGAGACGGTACTCGAGCCGCTGCGAACTGCATTGCCTGAGTTGCGTATTGTCATGGAACATGTGACCACGAAAGACGGTGTAGATTATGTCGCTAGTGCTGAAAAGAATTTGGCCGCAACGCTTACCACTCATCACTTAATGATTAATCGCAATCACCTACTCGTGGGTGGCATACGACCTCATTATTATTGTCTGCCTATCGCCAAGCGAGAAGAGCACCGACAGGCATTGGTTCTTGCCGCGTGTAGTGGTGATGCTCGGTATTTTCTAGGTACAGACAGTGCACCTCATACGCGCACCACTAAGGAGAGTGACTGTGGGTGTGCTGGCGTATTTAATGCTGCCAATACAATGGTGTGCTTAGCGAGCGTCTTCGAAGAGGCGAACGCCTTGGACAAACTAGAAGCTTTTGCTTCATTAAATGGCCCTAAGTGGTATGGACTTGAGCCAAACAGCGCGACCATGACGCTGAAAAAGACAACAACTAAAACTCCAATCCCCGAACGTATTCCAGTGGCAGATGACTGGGTAGTGCCGTTCGATCCGGCTCGCGACATTTACTGGCAGGTATTATAAAAATGTTTAACACTTCCTACGCTTCTAGCGAAGAAATGGCGGCTATTACCGCCAGAATGCTGCTGGAGATCAAGGCCGTACATTTCCGCCCTGAGGATCCATACATTTTCACATCAGGTCTGGCAAGTCCTGTATACATCGACTGTCGTAAGCTGATTTCTTATCCGCGCATCCGCTCTACATTAATGGATTTCGCAGTCTCTACATTGGTACGCAATACCGGCTATGAGGCATTTGACGCCATTGCGGGTGGTGAAACCGCGGGCATACCATTTGCAGCTTGGATCAGTGATCGCATGCAACTGCCGATGCAGTACGTACGTAAGAAGCCTAAGGGTTTTGGTCGTGATGCGCGTATCGAAGGCGATATCAGTGAAGGGCAGCGTGTATTGCTGGTTGAAGATCTAACCACCGACGGTGGATCTAAACTGAGTTTTGCCGAAGCTATCCGTGAGGCGGGTGGTATTGTTGAACACACGTTGGTTGTTTTCTACTACGATATTTTTAAGCAGACCCCAGAAAATCTTGATAAGGCTGGATTGAACTTGCATTATTTGGCTACGTGGTGGGATGTCTTAGCAGCTTCAAGAGCCGCAGGACACTTTCCTGAAGAAGCTCACGTGCAAGTAGAAGCCTTTTTACGCGATCCATTGACTTGGTCTGCTGAGCACGGCGGCGACTACAAACCAAAGGCATAACACCATGACCACTCCAGATCGGCTCGATAATATGTTGCCAGAGATCACCGCTTGGCGACGTGATATTCACAAGAATCCGGAGCTTGGTTATGACGTACATCGCACGGCGAAGTTCGTTGCAGATAAGTTGCGCGAGTTTGGCGTAGACGAAGTCGTTGAGGGAATTGGTAAGACCGGTGTTGTGGGCGTGATCAAAGGGCGCGCACAACTTTCCGGAAAAACCATAGGGCTGCGCGCCGATATGGACGCGCTGCCAATTATTGAAGCAACCGATGCACAGTGGGCGTCGCAAACACCTGGAAAAATGCATGCCTGCGGGCATGATGGCCACACAGCGATGCTACTGGGTGCTGCACGTGCTTTGGCTGATTCGCGAGACTTCGATGGCTCGGTTGTCGTTATATTTCAACCCGCAGAAGAAGGCGGTGCTGGCGGTCTGGCCATGGTGCAAGACGGCATGATGGAACGCTTTGACATTGATGAAGTGTATGGCATGCACAATATGCCGAATTTGCCGTTGGGTGAATTTGCTATACGGCCTGGGCCTCTTATGGCTGCAGCCGATGAGTTTGACATCATCATCAAAGGCCAAGGTGGGCATGCCGCTATGCCACACGTGTGTATTGACCCAGTTGTTATAGCGTCGCACACAGTGCTGGCGTTGCAAAGTATTACCTCACGTGGTGTTCGGCCGATAGACCCGTTGGTCATCTCGGTGACCACGATGGAAGTTGAAGGCGAAGCCTATAACGTTATTCCTCAGTCGGTGCGCATGCGGGGAACGTTACGCGCATTCGATGAAAACGTTCGGCTCGAAGCGAAGAAACGAGTTATAGAAATTGCTCAGCAAACAGCCACTGTATTCAATGCTACGGCTGATGTAGATTACCGGGACGGCTACCCGCCGACGGTTAATCATGAAGCACAAACTGAGTTTGCAGTAACCGTTGCCAGGCAGGTAGTGGGGCACGAGAAAGTGGATGACAATCGAGACCCTATGATGGGTGCCGAGGATTTTTCGTACATGTTGAACGAGCGACCAGGTGCTTTCATTTTTATTGGCAATGGTGATTCAGCCAATTTGCATCATCCTGAATATGACTTCAATGACGACGCGATTCGTTATGGTTGCCAATATTGGGTGAATCTTGTCGACGCCTCAATGCCATTAAATCGCTAACACTGCTGAGCGTCCGCTATGGAGCCCATCGTCGTTGCCGCAGCATTTGCTGCGGGTTTACTATTTAACCGTTTCGGGTACCCTCCGTTACTCGGATACTTATTAGCAGGATTCTGCGCTAATGCCTTAGGCGTTGGTTCGTCGGAAGCATTAGCACCGTTGGCAGATGCAGGTATTCTTTTACTGCTATTTACTATTGGGCTCAAACTTAATCCTCGTGATTTAAAGCCGCGTTATGTCTGGGGCTCAGCGATATTGCATATGGTCATCGCAATACCGCTTACCACGGCTGTTATATACATTGTGGGCATGATGTACGAGCCCTTGTCGTTTGAACATGCTGCGGCTCCTTGGACTCTGGCTTTTGCCTTGTCATTTTCGAGCACGGTACTGGCCGTTAAATTATTTGAGGAGCGGGGCGAAACAACCTCTTTTTATGCCTCTATAGCCATCGGTATTTTGGTTGTTCAAGATGTATTTGCTGTGATCTATCTTGTCGTTACCGCAGACTACCTGCCAACGCCTTGGGCACTTCTTTTATTAGGTCTGCCTTTGTGCATTCCGTTAATACGTAAACTATTGCCCATTATCGGTCATGGTGAATTGCTCTTATTGTCGGGCATTGTGTTTGCGTTTGGTGCAGGAGAGCTCTTTGAGTTTGTTGATCTAAAGGCTGGATTAGGCGCCTTAATCATGGGCATGCTGTTAGAACGTGCTGACAAAGCTCGGGCAAAAGAGATTTATGATCGATTGTCAGGACTTAAGAATCTGCTGCTCATAGGCTTCTTTTTACAAATCGGATACTACGGCATACCGAGTTTAGAACTGTTGTATGTCGCTATTGTATTGGGAGCATTAATTGTTTTGCGACCCATCATCTACTTTGGTTTATTAACCGCGTTTGGGCTTCGTGCCAGAACCGGTTGGCTGTCTGGTTTGAGTTTATTTTCCTACAGTGAGTTCGGTCTAATTGTCACGGTTATCGCACAAGAGGCCGGTATTCTTGGCGATCAATGGCTGACCACAGTTGCGCTGGCCATGGCTATCTCCTACGTTTTGGCGACACCGATCAACCGCCGTGCGCACGAGTTGTACATAAAGTGCAGTGATAGATTGCGTGTGCATGAGCGTGACACGCGTTTACCTGAAGAGGTTATCGGTTCGCTAGGCGACGCCTCCATAGCCATTATGGGAATGGGGCGAGTCGGTCGAGGTGCTTATGATGAACTGCGCGATGCAGGTCATAATCGTATTGTCGGTATTGAAGAAAAGTATAAAGTCGCCCTAGAGCGAACCGAAAACGGTTGGCAATGCATCCACGGCGATGCATCAGATAGAGACTTTTGGGACCATACGAACCTGGTTAATTGCGAACTCATTATGGTGTGTTTGAGTAACCACTCTGAGAATATGCACGTAGCTAGATTGGCGCGTGAGCTTAACTTCAAAAACACTCTGGCAGTGTCTGCAAGGTTTCCCGATGAAGCCGCTGAACTTGAAGCGATGGGATGTATTGCGTTCTACTTATATCGCGATGTGGGCCGCGATTTCGCGACCCATACGCTGAATGAAATAACGACAACGCTTAATAAATAAGCGTTGTTTGTTAGCCGCGTCCGATGAACGGCATGGCTGAGGCCATGATTGTCATGAACTGTACGTTGGCGTTTAATGGAAGCTGCGCCATGTTAACCACAGCATCGGCTACGTGACTCGTGTCCATTGTGGGTTCAGGCTTGATGGAACCATCGGCCTGTGGCACGCCTGAATTCATTTGTTCAGTCATGTCAGAAGCGGTGTTGCCGATATCTATCTGGCCACATGCAATGTTAAAAGCACGCCCATCTAGAGATAAGGTGCGCGTGAGTCCTGTTATGGCATGTTTTGAAACTGTGTAGGGTACCGAACCCGGTCTTGGAACATACGCTGAAATAGAACCGTTGTTGATGATACGTCCGCCTTGAGGGCTTTGCTTACGCATCAGTGCAAACGCGCCTCGTGCACTTAAAAATGCACCCGTTAGGTTAACATCGATAACTTGACGCCATTGATCAACGGTCAGTTTATCGATAGTCATAGCAGGGACGTTAGTGCCTGCGTTGTTAAACAAAACGTCCAATCTGCCATGCTGCTTTTCGATGCTCGCATAGAGTGCATCGACAGAATCGCTTTGAGTCACGTCGCAGCTGATAGCAGTCATCGATGCTGCATTGTCTGCCAAAGCGATTGTCTCGTTAAGCGCTGATTCTCTTCTGCCTGTAAGTACGACATGAAATCCGGCTTTGGCCAAGGCTAGTGCTGTTTGTTGACCTATTCCTGAGCCTGCGCCTGTAACGAGAGCGATCTGTGTCATAGCGTTTGAATATCCTTAAGTTATGTGAAATCTAAAAAAGGGGTAGCTCTATTTTTTATCTGAACTTCTCAGTTCTGCCAGTCTTTCCTGAAGGTAGGAGCCGGCGGTATGTCGCTCAGATAGAACCACATCGGGGCGGGGATGAAGAAACAAAGGCAGGCTGATACGCGCACGTCGCGAGTCATGGCCTTCGGGGTTGATAACACGGTGAGTGGTGGATGGAAAATAACCACCTGATGCCTCCTGAAGCATGTCACCAATGTTAATAATTAGATTTCCAAAATCACAAGGAACATCTAGCCAGCTTCCATCTTTGGATTTAACCTGTAGACCCGGCTCGTTGGCAGCAGGAAGTAGTGTGAGTAGATTGATGTCTTCGTGCGCACCTGCTCGAATAGCATCGGGTTCTTCGTCGTTTTCTATGGGTGGGTAATGTAATACACGCAGTAGCGATTGGGTGCTGCCGTTAATCATGTTGGACAGAGGTTCGTGGAAACCATTGGCAACATCTTTGGGTGTTTGTCGTTCGACCCACGCTAGCAAGGTGGATGCGAAATCAATAGTCGACGCATAGTAGTCGTCAAGTTCAGCTTTTAGCGCTTCAGGACATCGACCCCATGGGTAGAAGTGGAAATATTCCTTAATGTCGCGCACAGTATTTCCTTTGGCCGTTTCCGCTAAGGCCCGAGGAAAAAAGCCGTCATACTTTTCTGGATCGAAAAGAAAGTTGTCTTTGTCCGTACCGTTGAAAAAGCCTGACCAATTTTCATAAATGCTGCTTACGCTGGATTCAGCAATAGGGTGGTTTTTTAAGACACCAAAGCCTGTAGCACGTAAGGATTGAACAAATTTTTCTTCTGCATCGGGAGCGGTAAAGTCTACTGCAACAAGTTCAGTCATTGGAATAACCGTATCTGATGTACTGCGGATTATCGATGATACCAGCCTAGACGGCTCAGCTGCGCTACCATTGTCCCATGAGCGAAACCTCGCAATCGTTGACTATCTTGTTTGCCGACATCGGCAGCAGTTCTGCTTTGTATGACACTGTGGGCGATGAGCAGGCACATCGGTTGGTGGCAGACAGCCTTGCGCGAATGAAATGGGCTGTAGCCAACAATGGCGGTAAAGTACTCAGAACGGTTGGGGATTCGGTGCTGGCAAGCTTTAACAGTAGCGATGAGGCATTTTTAGGCGCTAAAGCGATTCAGCAGAGTCACGTCGATATTGCGTTATCGGTAAGGGTCGGGTTCCATACAGGCCAAGTTATACCCGATGGTGGCGATATATATGGTCATGCAGTTAATTTGGCTGCGCGGGTTGCAGAGTTTGCCAGAGAGGACGAAATTGTTGCAACGGCTGATTCTGTTAGCCAGCTATCAAGAGCCAACCGTATATTGGTCTCTAGCGTCTACTCCATAGATGTAAAAGGGGTGCCAGAGCCTGTCGCCATTCATCGCATGCTGTGGCGTGATGAAAGTGCGGCAACTAGACTCTCCTCGCGGGAAGACTTTCTTGCCGCGGTATCGTCTAATTACCGGTTAAAAATTGAATACGGCTCAACCCAGTTATTCGCGGGCATTGAGTGTGCTGATGTCTGTATGGGACGAGCGGAAGACAACCAGATTGCTGTGCTAAACGATGAAGCGAGTCGCAAGCATGCGCAAATTTTATATCGGCATGGTCAGTTTGTCCTTCACGATTTAAGTACCAACGGCACATACGTAAAAAAACGAGGCTTGCAGGCATTTTTTGTACGTCGAGATTCCATTGTGCTCGACGGGCAGGGAGTCATTAGTTTGGGTGTTAGTCCAGAGGCTTCGCAAAACGAACTTATTCAGTTCGAGCTGATACAGGACTAGGCAGCATGAGTACAGGTTGTGCGCTGGCACGCTTGATATACTTTGCCCCAAAGACGCTCAGTTTGAGCATTAATTCGGAGATTAATTAGCCTGTGTTTATTAGCTGTGGCGACATACTTGTCGATTTGTTTCATGCGCCAACTGCGGCGATCGGAGAAGTTGGCCTGCAGGGCCATGTTGGTGGTTCTCCTCTGAATGTGGCTGTTGGGCTGTCCCGTCTTGGTAACAAAGCCGGCTACCTGTGCAAAAACTCAACCGATGACATTGGTCAGGGAATCAGCAAATACATTGAGGCTAATGGCATTCTCAGCGATTGGGTCATACCGTCTGAATTGAACAGCACCTTGGCCATGATTAGAAAGAACGATGACGGTTCTGCTAACTATGCCTTCTATACGGACAACACTGCAGACACATCGCTAACAGCTGCTGAGCTACCCAAACAATTCCCCGATGAGCTCGCAGTTTTGCATTTTGGCTCTTACTCAACGGCTGTGGAGCCTACATGCTCTGCATTACGGGCATTGGCTGAACGTGAAACAGGCGCCAGGGTTATCTCCTACGATCCCAACATCCGGGCTGGCGTGCAACCTGATCTAGCAGTTTGGCGAGAGTCGTTTGAAAAAATTGCAGCCGTGGCAGACTTTGTCAAAGCCAGCGATGAAGATATTAAGACGTTATTTGGTGCTGATAAATCGTTTGAGTCTTTTGCTGCTGACACGCTGGCTTTGGGCGCGCAAGCGGTTGCTGTTACAGAAGGCGGCAATGGCGCAACGGTTTACGTTGCTGATGGCAGAAAAGCCAGATCAACACCGCCGTCTATTAAGGTTTCTGACACAGTCGGTGCAGGCGATACATTTCAAGCGGCCAGCCTTCACTGGTTGTTCGCAAACGGCTGCATCAGCAACGGCAAGCTATCGATGGCTGACGCCAATATCCAAGAGTGGGTCGATTTTGCCACGCTAGCGGCGGCTATTACGTGCACACGCTCAGGTGCTGATCTGCCCACCTTGGCAGACATTGAGGCGTGGAAAGGCTCCTAAGCTGTGAAATATCGCTTTAACTAAAGTAGTTGTACGCCCGCCGATTGCATGGCTTCGCGGGCGTCGTCGTTTGAGCCGTTGGCGTTTATGCCTCGGCAGCCAGCTTCTACAACCACGGTCTCAAAGCCTTCACGCCGTGCATCTAGCGCTGAGAATCGTACACAGTAGTCCAGCGCTAGGCCCACACAGAACACGCGTTGCACACCCCGTTCTTTTAGATAGCCGCTAAGCCCTGTGGTTGTTACGTGATCATTTTCATAAAAAGCAGAATACGAATCTATATCGGTTCTGAATCCTTTGCGAATGACCAGTTGGGCTGCTGTTGTTTTTAGCTCATCGTGAAAGTGAGCACCATCAGTTCCTTGAACGCAGTGGTCCGGCCACAGCATTTGGTCACCGTAGGGCATAGTGATGGTGTCAAAGGGTGCCTGTTTGTCGTGGACACTGGCAAAGCTGGAATGTCCTGCTGGATGCCAGTCTTGAGTGAGCACGATGTTGTTGAAGTGCTCACCGTTGGTGTTGATCCAAGGCAATATCGCCTCGGCATCAGGAACCGCTAACGACCCGCCAGTACAGAAGTCTTTTTGCACATCGATGATGAGTAAGCAATCAGTGTCTTTTATATCTGGCAAGGTCATGAGGGTGTCCGCAAGTGGCGAAAGTTAAGGCTGCTCTGAATAGAGTACGACAACTCGCTGTTGTGAATCTTCAGCGTTGTCTGGCAGAACAGCTGCTGCTGCATCTTCACCAAGTCCCGTCAGTGCTTTGATTTTCGTGTAATCCATACCGTTTTGAATCAGAAACGAACGAACGTTAGTCGCGCGTTGCTCTGCAAGCTTCTGGTTGTAAAACGCAGAGCCACTACGATCGGTGAAGCCAAAAATGGACACACCGACAGTACGGTTTTTTTCCTGAGCAATAAACGAATTCAGTACGTTTGCCGCACCGCTCGTGATCTTTGAGCTGTTAGTGTCAAAATAGATTTTGTATTCAACCTTTTTTCCACCTTCGTTTTGAGCGCGAAGGTCTTCCTTCGTTACAAAGCTTTGTGATGCCAGCTGCTCAACTTTCTCCTGAACGGTAGACAGTGTGCTCGCCAAGTCTGGATCTCTTTGGTTTATCGTCTCAAGTCGACGCTCTAAAGCGCTAATCTGAGATTCTAAGGCGCTTTGAATTTTCAATGCGTTGTCAGCTTCAGAGGAGGAGGCTGGTAGCTCTTGAACGCGTTGCTCAAGTGTACGAATACGATTTCTAGAAGTGTCAATCAACGCCTCTAGATCAGCTGAATTATCAGTTTCACGCGAGTTCTCCAGTTGTGTCTGAACGCTTGCAAGCTGATCACGAATTTCTGCTTGCACCGTTTCGATGGATAACGACTCACTGGTTGTCTTGAGTTTTTCGATATCGGAGCTAAATCCACTCAATGCGAGATCGTTGTTATCGTTTTGCGTTTTGATGGCGGCGACTTCGTCGTTCAAGCTCGTTAGCTGTTCGTTCAACGTACCAATGCGACGAGAATCCGCGTTAACGGTTTGTAGTCGCTTTTCCAGCGCACTAAAACGTTCATCAATGCCTGCGCTCAACGATGCCAGAGCCGTTCCAGAGGCCGCTGAATCGCTAGAGTTCTCAGAGCTACCTTCATTAGGCGCTAGGGCTGCCAGTGTGTCTAAGCGGCTATTAAGAGAGTTGCTGCGCTCGCTCACGTTTGCAATGTCGCTAGCCAGTCCAGCCTGTTGCTCTTTGACACTGCTCTGTAGTTCTAGAACATCAGCACCCAGTGTCTGTAGCCCTTCTTGAATGCCCGAAATATCAGTCGCATAGGTTTGCTCATCAAGCCGACGCATCATGAGGTCTAGTCGGTTATCGATGGCATCAATTCGAGCCAGGGAAGCTTCGTTGCTTACTGACATCGCGTCAATAGAGGACAGTACAGTGTCTAGCTTGGTGTCTGAGGCGCCTGATCCTGAATTCAGAGCAACGATATCGGTGCTTGGATCATCATCGTTGGGTGACAATACAAGCGCTTCTAATGTGGCCAAGCGGTTGTCGAGCGCATCAGAGATCTCTGATTGGCGGTTTTCTGCGACCACTTGCTGTGTTGTATTTTTTTGGACTAATGCCGGATTGGACGCTCTAACCGTGTCGAATCCCATTTTGAGGCGATCAACGCCGTTTGTGGCTTGTTGGCGCAAATCATCCAGAGTACCTTCTGGATTTTGATATTTCCAAGCACCACCGCCAAGTCCTAATGCGACGACAGCGGTCAATAAGAGGTTTTTCATAGTGTTGTTGGACCCATCTCTACCATTGTGCACGTGCGCACCGATTGCGGTACGCACTATTAAGCCGGATTAAAAACCGGCTTGTTTTATAAGATGGGCGGAAGTGTATCTCAGCCTTTGGTCGTGTTGCCAGTCCGCTCGAGAATCAATACGCCTAAAGGTGGCAAAGTTAGCGCCAGCGAAGCCGGGCGAGAGTGGGCTGCGATAGGCTTAGCTTCAAGATTCACGCTATTTACTTGCCCTTCAGGATGATTTCCTTGACCGCTGCCGCCGTACCGCTCGTCATCGGAATTGAGTAGTTCACGGTAGGTCCCAAGCTCGTTTACGCCAATGTTGTAGCCATTGCGGATCATTGGTGTGAAATTACACACGACAATACAGTGACGTGATCTGTCTGCTGAGTAGCGATAAAACGAAATGACGCTCTGGTCTACATCGTCACAATCGATCCACTCGAAGCCGGCCGCCTCGCAATCAGTTTCGTGTAGCGCTGGGTGGTCGGTGTAGAGCTTGTTTAAGTCACGAACAATCAGCTGCACACCCTGATGTTTGTCTTGTTCCAGCAGGTGCCATTGAATACTACCGTCGTGTTGCCATTCTCTGTATTGGCCAATTTCACCACCCATGAAATTCAATTTCTTGCCAGGGTAGCCAAACATCATGGCGTAGAGAGCCCGAAGATTAGCGAATTTCTGCCAGTCATCGCCCGGCATCTTGTTAATCATGGAGCCTTTGCCATGCACAACTTCGTCGTGTGAAAACGGCAGTGCAAAATTTTCGCTAAAAGCGTAAATCATGCCGAAGGTCAGGTTGTTGTGATGGTATTTGCGGTAAGCGGAATCCTTACTCATGTAGTCCAGCGTGTCATGCATCCAGCCCATGTTCCACTTGAACGTAAAGCCCAGTCCGTTGTTGTAAGTGGGATGGCTGACGCCTGGAAAAGACGTGGATTCTTCTGCCATGGTGATGCCGCCTTCAGCATGCACCAAGATATTCATGCGTTTCAGAAATTCGATAGCTTCCAGATTTTCGCGACCACCGTGTCTGTTTGGAATCCACTGTCCCTGCTCACGCGAGTAGTCCAGATACAGCATTGAAGCGACAGCATCTACTCGAAGACCATCGAGGTGGAATTCTCTAATCCAGTACAGGGCATTGCTCAAGAGGTAGTTGGATACCTCGCGACGACCAAAGTTGTAGATCAGTGTTTGCCAATCCTGGTGCATACCTTGGCGAGGGTCTGCATGCTCATACAGGTGAGTTCCGTCAAATTGTCCTAAACCGTGTTCATCGGTTGGGAAATGCGCGGGCACCCAGTCCATGATGACGCCGATATCCGCCGCATGGCAGGCATCCACAAAGTGTCGAAAATCGTCCGGGCTACCAAAGCGTGAGGTAGGTGCAAATAAGCCGATAGGTTGATAGCCCCATGAGCCCTCGAAAGGATGCTCTGTGATGGGCATGAGTTCTATGTGCGTAAATCTGTTTTCTAATACGTATGGGATCAGCGTTTTCGCAAGTTCTACATAGCTGAGTGAATCGCCGTGTAAATTGAGTTGCCATGATCCGGCATGTACTTCATAAACAGATATGGGCTGGCTACGCATGTCCAGGCCTTTTTTACGATTGCGATACTCATCATCGCTCCAGATAAATTTACTTTCAAAAACAATTGAAGCATTACCTGGGGGTTGTTCAAAATAGGGGGCGTAGGGGTCGTGCTTAAGCGGTAAAAGCGTACCGTGGCTGTCGCTTATCTCAAATTTATACAGCGCACCGTTATCTACACCAGGTATGAAAATATCCCACACGCCGCTGCCTGGGTGAGCGCGCATAACGTGACGACGTCCATCCCATTCATTGAAATCACCGACGACGCTGACACGTGAGGCATTAGGTGCCCAGACGGCGAAGTGTGTACCACGAACGCCAGCCCATTCCATAAGGTGTGAGCCTAAGGTTTGGTACAGCCACTCGTGTGTGCCTTCGTTGAATAAATGCCTGTCCATCTCGCCAATGGGGGAGTCGATAGTGTATGCATCAACAATTTCCCACTGATGCTCGTCCCGACTTAGCTCCAATCGATAGGTACCTAGCTTCTCTGCTAAGACCACTTCGAACAAACCTTTGGCGTGTGTTTTTATGAGTGGGGTTTTTACACCGTTTTCATCAATCAAGGCTACCGAGTCAGCGTGGGGCTGAAAGCTTCTGATCACTGTTTGCGAATCGGAAGTTGGAACCGCTATATCGTGTTGGCCCAACACGGAAAACACATCAGTATGATGACCCTCTACGATGGCATCGGCGGTTGCACTGTCGAGTGTGGGTTTCATGTATATAACTCTGATAGGTAGCGCTTGGCGCTGTCGTGCCACATAAAGCGTTCTTGTTTGGCGGCTGTTGAAATTTTTGCAAACTTTGCTGGCTGCGTTTCACGCTGCAGCAAAATGTCGTCGAAGCGCTCGAGTAGTGCAGTAGCTTGCTCGGTCATGGAGTTACCGGAAAATAGATAGCCTGTTTGACCATCTTTAATGGTGTCTTTTAATCCACCCACTGCATGAGCTAAACACGGTTGTGCTTGTCGCATCGATAACATTTGGCTGATGCCGCAAGGTTCGAAAGAACTAGGCATGAGAAAAATATCGCCGTTGCTAAAAAGCAGATCTGACAGTCGTTGCGAGTACTGTTTGAAAAACAAGAAATTCGGGTGTTTTGCTGCAAGACGTTGGCAAGCTTGTTCTAACTCTTTGTCGCCGGTGCCTAGCATCATTAGTAGTCCCCGATTGTGCAAGGTTTCCAATAAAGCCTCTAACGGTGTTCGGCCATCGGCAAGCGGGTGCAGCAACAGCGCCATTTTTTGATCCGTGAGCCTGCCAACACTTGTCACTATATGGTTGGGCATCGGCTTTGATTGCCATCTTAGTAGTCGCTGATGCGCAAGATAGTCAGCCGTTTTTATGGTGCTTTGCGTGCCCATCATACGAAGCATTTCATCGCTAACATCAAACATAAAATTAGCCCAACTGATGGCATCTCGGCGTGTGCTGATGTCTTCGTCTGGATAATCAATGCCGTTGATAATACCGACAAGTCGATGATCTCTAGCGCAGTCGCTTAAGTCTTTTTCAAGTCCTTCGCCACCATGAAAGCCGCGGCTAGGATCGTTAGCTTGAATTATTTCTTGCGCGTAAGTGGGTGACACGGTGTGGACTCTGTCGGCATAACGAATAGCGGCTGCAATGGGGTTGATGCAGTGTGGCCATCGTGGATCAGAAAGCTGAGAGCGATCATAATGCAAGTGCGGAAACCAACCCTCTAATGACGAAGCACTTTGAGCAAAAGGTCGAATACCTTGTAGTGCCAAATTATGAATACTAAATACGCAATGCAGTGACTGCAGCGATTGGAATTCAGGATCAAATTGGATGAGTACCGTTGCTAGCGCGCTGTGCCAATCGTGTAGATGCAAAACATCAATGTGATCTAGAAGGCCCACTTTGATAGCGCGCAGGCTTGCTAAACAAAATAAAGCGAATTTATTGGCATCAGTGGCGAACGGTTGACTTGCGTCATCGTCGCAGTACACAGCACCAGGTCCACCGGCTGCGAACAATGGATGATGCAAAACAAGATAACGAACCCCTTCATCACGCCCGGCAAAAAGCTCATAGAGTTCAATGCGCTCTGGCCGCCCTCGAAATTCTGCTGTAAAAGCACCGACAAGGCTTGATTCGGGTAACAGGTGGAATGCACCGTACGCGGGTATTACGACAGATACCCTAGCGCCTTGCTTAGCTAGCGCCTTTGGAATATCGCGAACAACATCGCCGATACCGCCTACTTTGCCACCGGGGATGACATCGTTCTCGGAGGCGAGCATACAAACGTGAATGGGCGAGGGCATAGTGATAAGCGTTAAGCGGTGACTTTAAGTGGCTGAAAAATGCAGAACTTCGTCGATTGTGCAGCCCGAAACGCAGACTTACGGTTTTACCCTGTGCGTTTGAAGGACTGCCAATCGAGCATGTTATTGATCGAGTTATCGTACACGGTGTAACATTTGGCCGAAATCGCTAGGTGTCACAAGCGTTATGCCACTCTCCGTTACTCGGAATCCGCGTTCTCGATCAGCGACCGGATCAATGCCAATCTCAGTACCTTCTTCAAGAATGGTACCTGAATCGACTATGGCCTTACGTATTCTGCAGTTCCTCCCGATATCGACGTCAGGTAATATCACAGAGTCTTCAATTTTACTGTAAGAGCGGACTCTCACATTGCTAAACAGCAGTGATCGGCTAACGGTGCCACCTGACACGATGCAACCTCCAGAGACGATGCAGTTGAGAGCCATACCGCGTCGATCACCCACATCGTGGACGAATTTTGCTGAAGGTAACTGCATTTGATAGGTGTAAATCGGCCATTCTTGATCGTATAAGTTGAGTTCGGGTTCAGGGCCGACCATTTCCATGTTGGCTTCCCAGAATGCGTCTAGGGTGCCGACATCACGCCAGTACGAACGACCGTCGGGTTGGTCGTCGCCTAAACGAAATGCGTAGACAGTGCCGGACTCAACAATGCGCGGCAAAATGTCTTTGCCAAAATCGTGGGAGCTACCTTCAGCGTCCGCATCGTGAATGAGCTCGTCGTACAAAAATTCTGTATTGAATACATAGTTGCCCATGGAGGCGAGCACGCGGCCAGGCTTGCCTGGTATTTCAGCAGGCACAGCAGGTTTTTCTTGAAATTCAAGTACGCGTCCATCGGCGTCTACCTTGACCACGCCAAAGGAACCGGCGGCTTCTTCCACCGAGACCTCAACGCAACATAGGGTCATGTCTGCCTTACGTTGATCATGTGCTGCCACAAGTGGGCCGTAGTCCATTTTGTAAATATGGTCGCCACCCAGTACCAAAACAAACTTGGGTTTGTGGGTACGGATAATATCTAGGTTTTGAAATACTGCATCTGCGGTGCCTTTGTACCAACCTTCATCAACACGCTTGGAGGCTGGAAGGATTTCAACAAATTCGCCAAACTCGGCCTTGAAGCCAGACCACCCTCGGCTAATGTGACGCACGAGTGAGTGCGCCTTGTATTGTGTGGCGACTCCAACTCGTCTAATGCCAGAATTGATGCAATTGGATAGGACGAAATCGATGATCCTGAACTTCCCACCAAAAGGCACTGCTGGCTTTGCTCGCCAATGGGTTAGTTCATGTAAGCGGCTACCTTGTCCGCCAGCGAGTATCAGTGCGAGCGTGTCACGTGTTAGTCGTGAGATATGTCTTTCGTCTATGATGCTCATGTGGCCACCTTATTATTTACATTGTGGGCTTAGCTTACCGCCCTTTGGGGTGATAAGGCAAAAGACTTGTGAATCTAGGCTTGCGAATTGAGACGGCCTTGCATGTTCCTTGCGTCATGTTATTCGCGCGACAACTCTACTTACTTTCGATTCTCGTAAAACCCGATCATGACAACATCAAATTCAATCCGTCAAGATGCCCAAAACAGTGCGTCGAATGCACTGGTAAACAGCACGCAGGCGTGGTCAGAAGCAATGCCTGCATTGCAAAATGACAGCCAAGCGCTCAAGCAATCTATTGCCCAGCACTACGCTCAAACCTACGGTCGAGATATCAATGCAGCGCCGGCCCATTATCTTTATAAGGCGGTAGCGCTGAGTGTCCGCGATCGACTGATGGATAACTGGCGAGCGACTAGACAGGCTAGCGAGGAATCTGATGTACGCCGCACATGCTACTTATCTATGGAGTTTCTCATGGGAAGGGCATTTGGCAATGCGGTACACAATCTCGAACTATCAACAGAGTTGAGTCAAGCGCTTAACGAGTTGGGCGTTGCGATGGAGGACATCCAAGAGCTTGAGCACGATGCAGGATTAGGTAACGGAGGATTAGGTCGACTGGCAGCGTGTTTTCTTGATAGTTGCGCATCGCTGGCACTACCGGTAACAGGCTATGGCCTGCACTACAGATATGGAATGTTCCGTCAGTCCATTGAAAATGGTTGGCAGGTAGAGAGCCCAGATAACTGGTTGAGCGAAGGCCATGTGTGGGAACTTGAGCGGCCAGAAATAGCCTGCCGAGTTCGCTTTGGCGGTAATGTAGAGCTTATCCCTGACTTACGAGGCGAGGTGTCTCATCGTTGGGTGAATACGGATGATGTACTTGCTGTGCCGTGTGATGTGCCCATTCCTGGTTCTGGCAATGGTGTTGTTAATACGCTGAGGTTGTGGCGATCCACGGCAACCGATGAATTTAATCTTAATGAATTTAACGCTGGCGGTTATACCGAAGCTGTGTCTGCTAAAAATGCAGCAGAGAACATCACTATGGTTCTCTATCCAAACGACAGCAGTGAAAATGGCAAGGTTCTGCGTTTACGGCAACAGTACTTTTTAGTATCCGCTAGCTTGCAGGATGCCATCAGGATTTGGCTGACTAAAAATGATGATTTCTCAGGTTTTGCTGCAGCGCATTGTTTTCAGCTAAACGATACGCACCCCAGCTTAGCGGTGCCAGAACTGATGCGCTTGCTCATAGATGAACACAAGCTAGCGTGGGACGATGCTTGGGCCATTACGAGTTCCGTTATGGCGTATACCAACCACACATTACTGCCAGAAGCGCTCGAGTGCTGGTCTTTGAATATGATTGGTGCACTTCTGCCGCGCCCTACCGAAATAATCCAAGAGATTAATCGCCGTTTTATGGAGCAGGTCGCTAAAAGTTTGCCTGGTCAAGTTGAAACACAAGCCCAGATGTCCATCATTTCTTTCGACTCTGTGCCTGTGGTTCGCATGGCTCACTTAGCTATCGTGGGGAGTTTCTCCGTTAATGGGGTGGCTGCTTTGCATTCGCAATTGTTGAAAGCGGGATTGTTCAAAAACTTCTATTCATTGTGGCCTGACAGATTCAATAACAAAACGAATGGCGTCACTCAACGACGTTGGCTTGCTAACTGTAATTTACCTTTGCGTGAATTACTGGACGAAAAATTGGGCAGCAATTGGGTGTCTGACATCGACTTGCTTGAGCAATTAGCACCATTGGCAGAAGATTCCGAGCTACAGGCACGCTGGCGTGATATCAAGCATGAAAACAAGCTACGTTTAGCGGATCTAATTTTCGATAGAACCGGTATTGAGGTAGACGCTAATATGCTGTTTGACGTGCAAGTTAAGCGTATGCATGAATATAAAAGACAACTGCTGTGCGTACTGCATGCTGTTCATATCTATCTAGAGCTACTGGATGGTAAGTCACATCCAGCGCGTATGGTGCTGATTGCTGGCAAAGCAGCACCCGGCTATCACATGGCAAAAGCTATCATCAAGCTGATCAACAACGTTGCACACGTGATCAATAACGACGTTAGGACCCAAGGGAAATTACGCCTTGTGTTCTTACCCGATTACAACGTATCGGCAATGGAAGTAATATGTCCAGCGGCTGATTTGTCCGAACAAATTTCGACAGCAGGTAAAGAAGCATCAGGAACCGGCAACATGAAATTCATGATGAATGGCGCTGTTACTATCGGCACGCTTGATGGCGCTAACGTTGAAATTCTAGAAGCCGTGGGCGATGAAAACTTTTTCTTGTTTGGTCTTAACGTTGACGAAGTAGATTCAGTCCGGCACGGCTATGCACCATCCTCTTTCATCGCAGCCGACAGCCGATTGCAAAATATCTTTGATGCCTTCGACTCAGGGTTGTTTGATGGCGGGGAAGCAGAAGTCATTCGTAGCGTCATCGATGCTGCACGTAGTTCAGATGATCCGTGGTTAACGATTGCCGACCTTGCCGCCTACCTAGATGCTCAATTAGACGTTGAAGGCGCATGGTCTGATGAAGCGCTATGGACTCAGATCAGTATTTTGAATACAGCAAGTAGTGCGCGTTTTTCCACTGACAGAACCATGCGTGACTATAACCGAGATATTTGGAAGCTTGAACCCATTGTTCCAACGTCACAAATCACAACAGGGTAAATAGCGGCATGCTACATGAAGGTCGAAGCTGGCCGTTGGGCGCTAGCCCAGATGAGCGTGGTATCAATTTCGCGGTATTTTCGGCGCATGCAACAGCTGTGGAGCTCTGCGTATTCGATGCGCAAGGTTTTAAGGAATTGCAGCGTTTGTCGCTGCCCAAACAAACAGACAGTGTTTGGCATGGATACTTACCTGACGCAAAAGTGGGCTTGGTATATGGGTATCGTGTGCATGGGCCCTACCTGCCATCAGAAGGGCATCGTTTCAACGCCCATAAGCTACTCATTGATCCTTACACCAGGCAGCTGCAAGGCACGTTGGTGTGGAATGACGCAAATTATGGTCACATCAGAGGTCATGCGGATAAAGATTTGTCGTTCGATACTCGTGATAGCTCGCCTTACGTGCCGAAGAGCGTTGTGACTGAGCGTACCCTAACGCCGACTATTTCTCATGCACCTCACCGACAGTATCAGCCTCCACGCGAGCGAGCCCCATTAAGCGAAAAAGTCATATTTGAAGGACATGTGAAAGGGCTCACGGCACTGCAAGACGCAATTCCTGAAGCGTTACGAGGAAGTTATGAGGCGCTATCATCAACTAGCATGATCGAGTATTTAAAGCGTCTAGGTATTACAGCCTTAGAATTACTACCGGTGCACGAATTCTGTGACGACGATTTTTTATGCGAGCGCGGATTGAAAAACTATTGGGGTTATCAATCACTGTGTTTTTTCGCTCCAGCTGCACGTTACGCGGCCTCTTCGAATCCACAAGAAGAGTTCAAAGACACGGTGAAAGCTCTGCATGAAGCCGATATAGAAGTGCTGTTAGATGTTGTATACAACCACACAGCAGAAGGCAACGAGATGGGGCCAACCTTGTGTTACAGAGGTTTGGACAATTTCTCATACTATCGATTGGAATCAGATAAGCGATTTTATGTTAACGATAGCGGTACGGGTAATACGCTAGCATTAGAACACCCGAGAGTCTTGCAAATGGTTATGGATAGTCTGCGATTTTGGACTAACGAGATGCAGGTTGACGGCTACCGATTTGATTTAGCGAGTATCTTGGGGCGCGAGAGCTATGGGTTTGATCGGGGAGCAGGCTTTTTTGATGCTATCGCTCAGGATCCAAACCTAAGTGATGCACGCATGATTGCCGAGCCTTGGGATTTAGGCCCTGGTGGCTATCAACTGGGACAATATCCTGCCAGATGGTCTGAGTGGAACGATCAGTTCAGAGATACAGCGCGTAAATTTTGGAACTCAAACGCTGCTTTATTACCTGAATTTTCGGACAAACTTCTGGGTAGTAGTTCTTTGTTTGAATGGCAGGGGCGAGAGCCATCTGCGAGTGTGAATTTCATTACTGCTCATGATGGGTTCACCTTGAGTGATCTGGTTAGCTATCAGTCCAAGCACAATCTGCAAAATGGCGAAGATAATCGAGATGGTCATGATGGCAATCATTCGTCTAACCATGGTGTCGAAGGGCCGACCGACGACCTAGCGATCAACGAATTACGTTTGCGCCAACAACGCAACTTTCTATGTACGCTTTTTTTGTCGCAAGGAACACCCATGCTGTTAGCGGGTGACGAAAGAGATCGCACTCAGCAAGGTAATAACAACGCCTACTGCCAAGACAACGACATAGCGTGGATTGACTGGCAAAGTACAGAACAATCGGACTCGCTCGCCGAGTTCACCCAGTCTTTAATAACGCTGCGTAAGGCGCAGCCCGTTTTACGCCGCCAGTGGTATTTGCACGGCCATCATCAATCTCTGAGCACAGGTCTGCCTGACGTAAGCTGGCTAAATAGCGAGGCAGCTTTGATGCTTGAGGAAGACTGGCACAAACCCGACAGCGGTTTTGTGGCGCTACAAATGATGGGTGACGCGATACCAGAGAACCAGAGCGTTCAACCATCTGATACGTTATTAATTCTGATTAATGGCGGTGATGAGGATGTCGTGTTTTCACTAAAAGCTAAGATGCTTGCTGGCTCAAAATGGCAACTTCTTGTTCATTCGGCCGACCCAGTTCACACTAAACCTGTTCTAGCCGGTGAACAACTGTGTCAGTGGAAATCCCTTCAAGTGTTGAAATTGGTTGAATGATGACCTGAGGTATACTAGTAAAATCGTCAGATGTTTTAGTCCAATACTATGAAGTCTATTATTCCAGCACGCCATTTACTGGGCCATTTTGTTTTATTCATCCTCACAGCGCTGTTCTTACTAACAGTGATGAGAACGGCTTATGCGTTATGGCAGTTTCCAAGCGTTCTCGAGGCCAATGCGGTCCTACCCTTATTTCTTCAAGGGTTACGCTTTGATATCGCGCTAATTGGTATGGTTTTGTTCGTACCTGTCGTATTGGGCTCACTTTTGTCAGTGACAAAATACACGCGTGGATTGGCAAAGTTTGTGGTTTTATTATTCCTGACGCTTGGGCTACTCATGATCCTGGTGCTCGAATTGATGACCCCTTGGTTCATTCATTCGGCTGGCGTACGACCCGATTTAAGCCTATTGGCTGACGTCGATAAACCGTTGCACATTATTACGACGGTTTTTAAAGAGCACACAGTGCCATTGGTTATCGGGCTCGTCGTATCGTTTTTAATCTTAATTGCCTTTATATTGCGTTTGGAGCTAAACAGATTCCTACGATTCAGAGTGTTTGCGCCTACTGGAATCTTAATGTGTCTTCTCGGTGGATTGCTTTGCGTCATGGCAATTTACTCGACATTTGATCTTACGCAAAGAGCGTTGTCACCTGCAGACTCTCTGATCAGTCGCGACACAATGGTCAACGACTTAGCACTAAACACACCGTACAAAATGCTGTATTCGGCGGCGTCTCCGTTCTTTAATCGAGCAGAGTAAAAAACGGTACGACAGTGAAAGGCAACTTAAGAGCAGTTGCCTTTATCAGTCCATGCCCTGACATAATCTATCTGATACTGAGCAGGAAATTCCGTCGTTCCATCTGGGGAACCTGGCCAGTTTCCACCTACCGCAAGATTCAATAGGAAGTGCACAGGGCGAGTAAAGTCTGCGGGTGTGGGATGGCTAACCTTAAACTTTCCGTCCAAGTACCAGCTGACGGAGCGGGGCGTCCAGACCACACTGTAGTCATGAAAATCTTTTGATAGATCGGTGGCATTTTGATGATCGTACGGATGCGATGTCAGTTTGCCTGTTTGGTTGGTATGCAGCGTTGTGTGATACGTATTTTTTTCATGTCCCAAGTATTCCATGACATCTATTTCTGGCAGCACAGCAATTCCTGCAGGCCATTGATCGAAACTGGGTAGCAGCCAAAATGCAGACCACAAACCTTGGCCGGATGGAACCTTGGCTCTAACGTCAAATCGGCCGTATTTCTGTGAGAACGATTTCTCGGTGGTTAGGACGCCCGAGACGTAGGGTTGGCCGTGTACGACTCCACGCAGTGCACGTGGCGTGGGCACCGCTTCAATGCTCAGTACGCTGTCGTTGACAGAAAATACAGAATAGCCGTGTTCATCGGGGTCAACGTAGAACTGCTGTTCGTTGTTGATAATGACATCGCGTCCCCAGATGTAGCGTGTGTGCCACATACCCTCGGGTGTCGCTGCGTTCCTAAGCGACAATTCGTCGAATGTCTCCTCGAAGCTCATAGTCCAACAACTATCCACCAATGGTGCATTTTGTTGGGCTGTGGCTGTGGACGTTAACCCTGCAGAGAGCGCAAAGGCTGTCAGCAGGGCCGTTAAGCAAGGTGTTGATCGTATTGGATTCATGGTTCTAGTATCGTCTGTTTAGGGCTGCGATGTGCAACCTGACAGTTACCAATTGTTTAGCTTGGCGGGTGAGCCGTGAACCACTGCCATGCGTGCTGGATGCTGTCTTTGACATCTGCATGCTGGGGTTCCCATTGCAGGTTGTTCATCGCTAGCGATGCATCAGCGACGAGTTCTGGTGGATCGCCAGCGCGTCTGTCAACGCTATTGTAGGTAAAGTCTACGCCGGTAATCTCACGGCAGGCATCAATCACCTCAAGTACGGTGTACCCACGATTAACCCCTAAGTTGAATTGTTCAGCGCCAAGCTCAGGTAGTCGTGTCATGCGATTAAAAGCGGCAATGTGAGCGCTGCATAAGTCATTCACGTGTATGTAGTCACGCACGCAGGTGCCGTCCCGCGTATCAAAGTCACTGCCGAAAACCATTAAGTTAGTATCGGCTGGATCTCCACCCGCTTGCACACGCATAGCTTCAAATAGTATGAGGGGCAACAGATGCGTTTCAGGATCATGACGTTCACCGATACTGCCATCTTCTGCGCAACCGGCAGCATTGAAATACCGGAGTGCAACACTGCGTAAGTCATAGGCTGTGCTGTAGTCTTTGAGAATCTGCTCAACCATTAATTTTGATTGGCCGTACGGATTGATTGGATTCTGTGGTGTGCTCTCTGTGATCGGTAGTTTTTCAGGGATACCGTATGTTGCGCATGTGGAGGAGAATACGAGTTTCTTCACATCGTGCGAAATCATGGTGTCTAGTAGGCATTGAGTACCTGTCACGTTGTTTCGGTAATACATGGCAGGCTCGTGCACTGATTCGCCAACATAGGCGAGAGCTGCAAAGTGCATGACCGCTTGAATATCATGTGATTGAAAAACGCTAGATAGCGTTGTTGTGTCATGTAAATCGCCCACGATTAATTCGCCTGCTATTACTGCATCTCTATTTCCGCGCTCCAGATTGTCGTATACAACAACGTTAAAGCCTTGTTGATCGAGCAGGCGAACCATGTGAGAGCCAATATAGCCGGCACCACCAGTAACCAGAATAGTGTTATTCAATTCAGTATCCTCAACCCGCCTTGCGTTGCCGCCGAGCCAGTTTACGTTGCATTGTTGTTTGATCGCTTTTATTGATAAAACGACCGTTGATGGTAGTACCTTTAAGACTCACCGCTAACTCCGACGTATCTGTCTTAGCAGCCTTTGACGTAAGTTCGGTTGTCTGTGTTTGGTCTTTTGCATTAATGACGGTAATTTCACGACGCTTGAGTAGGCGTTTTTTCAAAAAGCGGCGGTGCTCAAGACGTTCGCGGGCAAGTTTCAGTTTTTCGCTGTTATAGGCTGGCAACGCTGCCGGCAGGCCAAATACGCCTGAACGCGATTGCACCACCGTAACTTGTTGCAACATACTGATGGGGAGCGCTATGAAAAATACCCAATACAGATCTCTATTAATTAACAACCTAGCTTCTGAGTAGTTGCTCAGTAGCAGAGCAACGGTGAAGCCCAGTACAAATAGAACGCCAGGTTGTTGTCTCTGATACTGGCAATAGATAATTTCAATGACCTGTTGAATGATCCAAAATATCGTCACGATAGTCAGAGGTAACCCGATTTCTGAGGCAACCTGTAACAGGCCATTGTGTGCGTGATACACCTTCCACGTAAATTCAGTCAGTGAGCGTTGGATCCATGCGCTTTCATCGGTTGGAAACCAAATGGTGCCGTAGCCATAGCCGGTCCATGGTCTGTCAAGTATCAGCGCCCACGTTTGTATCCAGACTTCTCCTCGCCCTGTTAAGTCGCCGGAACGCCCAATCAACTCAGCGGTGTCGATAAAATGAAACGCGATGCCTGCGACACCTGCAATCAGGACGGCCAGTACCAACATGGGTATAAGTCCGAGTCGTAAGCTGAAGGCGATATGCAGATAAATCATGATGCCTGCGGCTGTAAACAGCGCGAGCAGAGACGTCGCTGATTCACTAAAATAAAGGCAAACCAGTGAGGCCAGAGCAAGCACCAAATAACAGGCTCTTGTTAGGTGAGACACGTGCCAGAAAGACATACTGACCAGTAACAGTATGGTGATTGCCGACCAGAAGCCTAAGGTGTTTTTCGATGTGAGTACGCCAGCCCAAACCACCGTGCCTTCGTATTCAACCTGGCCTATAGCTGGGAGTAGTAGCGCCGCAAAAATGGAGGCCACCATGAGTAGGCCGAATACAATGCCACTGGTGCGTAGAATTCGAGTGAGTGGCAGCGAAAAGCCTATGTATATAGCGACTAACGTGGTCCCAACCAAATGAACTGATCGTTCTATCGTTAGACCGGTATCCATTGACCATAGGGCCGAAAAGCAGGTGCCTGCCACGACAAGCGTCAGAGGTAGTCGGTAACGTACGATCCAGGTTGCCCAATTCAACCCTGAGGACAATAGTAAGCCCAGCGTTGCCACTGTATACATCAGTAGCCACAACACGGTCACTAAGCTCACAGCGGTGCCACTGGCGAGCGGAGAACGCATAGCCATGGTGAGCATGAAACTGCTTCCCTGTAATAGGGTTAGTACCAACATTAATGTCGGTACAAGCGACGCTCGATACGGAGCATGAAGCGTGTTAAGCATCAGCGTATCAGCCGGATTCTCGTTCCTGCGCTCGGGCTTGCTCTAATGACAGGCCACGACTGCGGACGTACTGATCAACAAGACGTCGATACGCTTTAGGAAACAAGTTTTGAATAGTTTGGCGAACGATGCCCAATGGTCCGATAGCACCCGCTCGATAGCCTTGCCATAAAAGAGAGAAGCTCTTTAGTGGCGCTGTTCTGGCAAGTCCCACGCTTTCGAATCCAGCACGAAAACCTGCCCATGCCTGTGGCGACATCGATGATTTTTGCGTCGCCATCCAGGTAAAAAAGTTGGTGTATTTTTCTGAGCTACCGTCATAGATTGGCAACTGTGATAAGGCATCACCACTGATGATGTCAGCATAGAGCGTATACGGCCGAGGCATCATGTGAAACGTAATACCTGTTTTCCAGCAATCAATCGCGAATTGATCGTTGTCACCGAATGTCACTTTCTCATCCCATTGCACCTGTTCAGCTAGCGCTTTTGGAATGATCATAGTGCTGGTTTGAATGAACCCGCCGTAGACATAAAGAAAGTCATAGATCGGTTCTTCATACCCCAAGGCGCGACCGGGTTTTACCCAGTATCGTCCAACACCACGGTCGACAATGATTTGCCCGTACAGAAGAACATCTCCGTTAGCGTCTAACTCATCTTGTGCAGCCTTTAGAAACTCGGGGTACCAACTGTCATCGGAGTCAAGAAAGGCAATGTAATCACCACGTGCGACTCGCATTCCATGATTTCGAGCGGCCGCAGGCCCAGCATTTTCTTGGTGTACAACAACTAATCGAGGATCATTAATTGTTGCTAGTACCGCTAAGGTATCGTCGGAAGAGCCGTCATCGACGACGACAACTTCTAGATCAGCACAGGTTTGTTCGAAGCATGAGCGCAACGTATCCAAAACCGACACAGAGCGGTTGTAGGTTGGAATGACTACTGAGAAACGTGGTTGCATCAGTATGTCTCGCTACGTAGTGTGATTTTGCCCAAATGGGCGGTAAGTTTGCCTTCAAACTTCCAGCGTAACGCCTGAGCTTTTTCAGCAATAGCCGGGGACAGCCAAGCAACACTCGTTATTGCATAGGCCACAATACCTAATCCAACGGTCTTGGTGCAACGCACAACGCTTGCGCTCAATCCGGGCTGCAACAGCTGTGTTACGCGAACTCGTGAGTTGTGAATGGTCACGACACGGTGTTTCAACCATGACGCTTGTAGTCTGGACTCAGGCACTGGTTCGTGAACAATGGCGTTAGCCGCCCAGAACATGGTTCGGCCTTGTTGAGCTAATTGCATGAAAAAGGCTAAATCTTCGCCACCAGAGTGAGCAAATTCTGGCCGAAAAAACATCGGTGCCAGTGGTTTTAATACATCGGCTTTAACCAAAAAATTACCGCCTGCCTGAAGTTCACATTGAGTAGCATCAGGTAGGCTCATATCTGCGCCGTAGTAAGGATTGTCTAATAAGTCTGCAGGAGTGTCCTCTGGGAACTCTGGTCGTGTCGGGCCACCTACAACATCAGCTGCGCATTGCCGCTGTACACGCAGTAACTCCGATAGCCATTGAGGCTCTGGCCATTCGTCATCGTCCAGAAAAACAATAAAATCTGGATCGTGCTTGAGCGCTTCGGTCGTGGCGGCGTTACGTGCCGCCGAGATTCCCGCTTGAGTTTCGTTCAACGCATGCACGGTGAACGGGTAGTCAGCGGGGAGCGCGTGACACACATCCATGCCTTGCCTGCCGATATCGTTGTCCGCCACCACAACTTGCAGGTCCGAAGAGCTCTCTAGTGTCGGTAAGGTATCCAGCAGTTTTTTAAGTCCATCCGGACGTCGAAACGTACAAATGCACAATACTATTTTGTGACTCTGCGCATTCACGGTGTTGTTTTCTCCGGCACCTCTTTCAGGCGCGAATACAACGTGTGAGTAAGGTATACGGCCATAAAGGCTTCTGCCGCCAAGATACCGAATAGGGTGGTTTCTGGGCTGAAATAATAGAGTGTCAGACTGACTAGTACGCCACTGAGTATCGCGCCATAGATGCTCGCAACAGCAAGCACTTTGAAATCTCGCATGGCCTGCAGCGCTGCTGCTGGCGCATTATAGCTGGCTGCAAATAACGTGATTATTGACCAAAGTGCAACGATATAAGCCATTGGGTGATCAGCGTATTGCTCAGCGTACAGAAACTTAAAAATGAACGGCCAAGCAAGCCATAAAAATAGACCCATTGCTAAGACAGCACCAACCATCAATAGCGTGGTAGTACGGATTTGTTCACGAACCGCTAATTGACGTGACTCTGATAAAGCGACAGCAAGTTCCGGCTTGACCATGTTTTGCCAGGTCAGCAGTGCAACGCGTACAGGGCCAAAGAGAACAAACCCTGCAGCGAGCGGTGCGTAGGCGTTGGGGCCGTTGGTTGATGTGATAATAACGCTGTGTGCTTGTGCCAGAAAAAGTGTAGTCAGTGAACCTGCCAGTGCCCAACGTGATTGCAACCAAACTGTACCGTAATCTGTGATTTTTCCAAAGGACAGCCAAGACCTCTGTGAGCCGTATAGTCGATATCGCTCTACAGCCATAGCGGCCACGTTTGCGGTGCACAGCGCAAACAGAACCGAGCTGATGTTTAGAGTCTCTTGAGTCAATAGGAGCGCTATGACGACGACAACGCCTGTTACGACGTATACCGTGTCGCCTGAGGCCGTAATAAGTGGCTTCATTCGAGCGTAGCCAGCACTGCGACTGTAATGTCTTGCGGAGTACACGGCAACGAACGCCGTGACAGACAATGAGATCCCCGTGTCTAAACCTGCGACATTGGCATAGATCAAACCGCCAACGATTAAAAATCCAAACAACAACAAGTTCAACGTACTGAACATAGCCTCTTGCCCTGCGCGCTCGGTTTCATCTTTGAGCACAGGGGTGTAAACGGTTAACGGTGTAGAAATCAGTGCGTTGTTAATTGCTGAGGCAAACATGGCTAGAACAAAAGCGAATGCAAAGACCCCATAGTCATACGGCGTTACGAGTCGCAGCAGTAGTAAATTGAGCGCAAAGTGAAACCCACTCACTAACCCTTGGGCACCGACAGAGAGGAATAGGCGGGACTTAAGAAGCGTTAAGCCCTTTCCCGTAAGCTTGGATAGTGTGCTCACAGAACCTGAAGTATTCGCGTAGTTAGCATCATTGGGCGCGTGGGTGCCTGTTGTGTCGGCATCAGGTGGAGTGGGGTCTACTGGGGACACCAAGATTAGGCCTTCTTACCGCTTATAAGATTTTTGATGCCGTTAAATACCAGTATGGCACCGAGCAGTATGGGTTCCACTAAATATCTAAAAGCGAATCGTTTGGGATTTTCGATAAGACGAAAGCTCCATTCTAATCCCATACGGCCCATCCATCTTGGTGGCGTTTTTACAGCGCCAGCCACGTACTCCATGCAGGCTCCGCACGTGAATACAATGGGTGCGTTGATAAGATGGCGATGTGCGTTTAGCCATGCTTCCTGCTTTGGTGCGCCAAAACCTATAAGCACGATATCGCTCTGTGCAGCATTCATTTGCTCCACGACCGCTAGGCTTTCAGCATGCTGAGCATCCTGATTGAAATAACCATCATGCCCGGCAATGTCTATTCCCGGCACTTTTTGGCGAATAATCTCTAAAGCATCTTGTTGGATTTCAGCTTTCTGGCCAACATGAAACACTTTCCAATCGTTATCACGAGCTTGCTCCAAGAGTGGAAATATGAAATCCACATAAGTAATTCGATGAGCACGTGTAACAGGAATCCTAAACAGCTGCATTAACCAAATCAATGGCATGCCATCGACTAGAATGGTTGTGCCTTGGTAGTGATCGCACAACGACTTGTCAGTAAAGTAACTGTAGAGCGAATGCAGATTATGATAGAAAACCGTTTGAGGCTGTGAACCTTCAATGCTGCTTTTGGTTAGGCGTAAGTAGTCATCGATGGTGCCAGGGTGCGCGAAAAACCCCAGCAATGAGCGCTTTTCTAGCCCCACAGTATCGGTTTGTACGGGTGGATTGGTATCACTCATAGCCATAATCTAGGAAGAAGGGGTTTCTCAAAAAAGCGCTATGGCACTAAACCCGGTGCGAACAGTTACTCGCAGGGGCAACATCTTGGCCGTATATTACAATAGAGAGTAGCGGCAGATTGCCAGAATACCTGCATGAAACTGGATCTTAATCGTGATCAAAACCCGTATTCTAGAAACAGATCAGGCCCTTTTAGGGCCTGATCTGGTCGTGCAAAGTTAACTCTTTGGAGCTTAGTACGCGTTTTTGTGCGTCCAGCCTTTGAAAACGGTTAGGACAAGAATTTTGATGTCCAAGAAAATGCTCCAGTTTTTGACGTAATGTCGATCGTGTTCGATTCTTGAGACCATGTCGCTCACTAGCCGAGTTTCGCCACGAAATCCGTTGATCTGAGCCCAACCCGTGATACCAGGTTTAACGCTGTATCGTGAGCTTAAAGCTGGGATCACATACTTGAAGTCTTCATCCAGTTTTAATGGGTGAGGGCGAGGACCGACCATCGACATGCTGCCTTGAATGACATTGAAAAGCTGTGGCAATTCGTCGAGGCTAGTGCGTCGAAGGAAAGCTCCTATTCGAGTGATTCTTGGGTCATTCTTTTGAGCCTGTTTGAACTCTGCAGGTCCGTCTTGATACATCGTGCGAAATTTGTAGACCTTGATAATCGATTTGTTTCGGCCGCTTCGTGCTTGGCAGAACAAAGCTGGTCCTGTGCTGTCCAACTTCACAGCAATTGAAACAGCTGCCATGACAGGAAACAGAATAACAAGGGCGATGGATCCGAGGACAAAATCTTCGAGTCGCTTGAGCGCCGCGCCTACACCTGCGATCGGCTCAAGAGTATCAGTGTCGCTGCTTACAACTAGCGACGTCCAATGTTTTGCGTCAACAGGACCTACATCCATGGTCGCTGCATTGGCGCTAATCTGGTCAACGACCGTCTTGCTTTTATTATTATTGACTACGTTGGCGCTCGGCACCTTGCTCTCCTTTATTTATGTTTTTTTATGAGTCATTCAGCTTTTGGCGAATGACTCAGGTGTCGTACTTCTGTACTGATTAAGTCGTACCTATCTTACTGGAGAGACCGCTTCGAACCAGTGACGCTGATCTCATTTGTTGATTCTATCCTGACAAACCCTTACAAAACGGAAAACACTTTATAAAACTTGCCCATTTCACCCTTGTTGACACTTAAGGGTGAGTTTAGAACGCTTTCACTAGTCCAGTTGTTCTTGGTAGTAGGTGTAATGCTTCGGTGTTGGAGAGGACGAGCTATTCATAATGCAACCGCTCACTCTGACGCCGGAAAATGTGAGGCGCTTCAATGCTTCGCTAAGTTGCGGTTCTTTAACTTCACCTTCTTTCACGACCATGATAGTCGACCCAGCATGTTTACCCAATGAGGCTGCGGTTGAAACACTTAGTACTGGAGGCGTATCAATGATGGCGATATCGAAACGGGGTGCAACAACATCTAAGAACGCACCGAACTCTTTATCACTCGGGATTTCCGAGCCACTTCCGCCGGTATAGCCACGTGCTATGCAGTATAGATTCGGCACTGAGGTTGCTTTCACCGTTTCCTTAAGTTCACTTTTACCGCGCACAACCTCTGGCAACCCAGGGCCGGAAGGTAGGCCAAGTGATTTGTGCAATTGGCCACGTTGGTAGTCAGCGTCGATAAGAAGAACCTTCTTCCCAGTTTGAGCGACGAGCACTGCCAAGTTTAAACTCAAGAATGATTTGCCCATGCTTGGCAAAGGGCTTGTGAACATCAGGACGTTGTTGTTCGCCTCGGCCATGACATCTTCGAGCATGCTACGCAGACCACGTAGGTTCTCGATGGAATAGTCTTCCGGCTTAGACAGCGCTAGTACATTGCTAGAAATAGCTTTCGAGCTATCGCCACCGTCGCTGGACCCGGGTAGTAGTCGTCGAGGGTCAACCGTAACGGGGTTGCCTAGACGTCGTTGAGCGGAGCTTTTCGGGATATTCATATAAACCGGCAAGCCTGATGCGCGCTCTAGAGACTCTTGATCACTGATAACGGTTGATAGCGCCGAACGCAAAGTCAGATACAGGGTATACAAAAATAGCGTTGCTAGTGTTCCACCGGCAACAGCTAGGAGTGTGCTCGGTGATACGGGTTTTCGTGGCGGTAAGGCATCATCAATGATCTGAACTTCGCCTACGTTTCCGACGTTGGCCAACTGCAGTTTTTGTAATTCTTCACTGATCTCGATAAATAGATTTCGTTTTGTTTCTAACTCGTCCTCTAATATGCCGATTTCACGTTGCGTGTTTGGAGCGCTACGGATTGTGCCGCGGACTTGTCTAATTTTGTCTTGCAATACGTCGATCGCTTTTTGCAGCCGCTTAGGTGTTGGGTGGTTAACGGTATAGCGTTTTAGAAGGTCGTCTCGCTCAACCTCTTTTTCCAACAAATCAGTTTCTAATTTATCTAACTGCGCTAGTTTGAAACCGATCTGAGCATCTTCGTTGAAGGAATTTGCGCTTCTGCGAAATTCAGACAATGCCACCTCAGCTGCTCGCAGCTCTGCTTCGACGCGTGGTAATTGTTCTTCATACACTTCTAATTTAGCGTCAGAGGATTGATTTTGAGAACCTAGTTTTACGCTGGTGTATTCCTCAAGGATCGCGTTGGTTAAATTCGCGATGTGCTCGGGGTCGTTACCTCGAAGCTTAACCGTCACCATGCGTGATTTGCTGTCGGTGGTTTCCGTTGATAAATCTGCGCGCAAGCTCGTGACTGTTGATTGCAGCGAGCCACGGACAACGGAAAATTCAACGCCCGTTGGAGCTTCAATCTCGGAAAGCTGAATGACTAACGGCCCTTGATTACTGAATTCGACAGCGACTTGATCGCCGACTCGAGCACGTTCGATCAATACTTGGTTTTCATCGGAAAGGCTGTATTCGTTCGGGCCTAGTATTGTGACCGTGAGTTCAGAATCTTCCAGGCGACGTGGCACTGTTAGTTCAGAGACGTCTATGGTGGCATCGCCCCACGCGTATTTCTGTGCGAAGCTGAAGTTTGAGATTAGCTCAGCCATGATGGGAATGCGCTGAGACATAGCACCTAAGACGGGTAAGCGTTTAGCCTCAGCGTATGTGCGCAAACCGAATGCATCGACCACCGGGCTTAGTACGCGCCGAGAGCGAAGTAAATTGGCTTCCTCTTTTATAGTGGGAGCGTTCCAGTCCGTTTGGTTGGCACTGCCATCAGAATTAAAGTAGTTGTTGGGCTTGTTGACCTCAACTAGCGCTGAGGTCTCGTAGACCTTGTCAGTGCTGATTAGGTACAACCATGCCAATCCTAGTCCGAGCAGTAGCGTTAGCAACAAACCGAATTTGTGGCGAAGTAGCAGCCTGAGATATTCCTTTGCGTCACTGGTAGCCGGTACTGTTGCATATCCTTGCATTGGCGCTCCGGCATTTGGGTAATTCAAAGTTTTCATCAAAACGTGGTCCGTCTTCGTTGGCCTTGCCGATCACCGGAGTGAGTATAGAGCCTGTCTCAGTTAATGCAGAGCACAAGCGTTGTCCCCATTCGGTCACAGCTGCCGAACTTATTATTGTTATTCGCAATATGCGGTGTGCTGATTGTTTGACGGACTATTATGTAAGAACGAATAATCCGGCAGAACAATCAGTCCCAGCCTATGTAAGTACAGGGTGGCGAGATTGTATCAAGTCGCCGAGCTCAAATTGTGACGTAGTTTTAATTCAGAGTAAGTCGGAGGGCATTAATTGAGCATTTTTGGACATTGGCACAAACTCCCCAGTCGTTGGGCGCTCTTCGGCTTTCTCATCGTGTTGTATCTAGTGGTATCGGCAGCGATACGGTTTTTCGTACCGCCGCCAGCGGCTGTGGCTTTGGAGTATCCACCGCGAACCGTCGAGGATGTCCAATTTTTTAATGATGCAAGCTGGATCGATGAAACCGGCGGCAGGCAGCTGTCCCAAACGCTGTTTGATGCAGTATTTGAGGGTATTCGTGCTGCTAAAAACATTATCGTCATTGATATGTTCCTGTTCAATCAGTGGCAAGGACCCGTTCCTGAAACCCATCGAGCGCTGGCGTCAGAGCTCACCGACGTGTTGGTAGAGCAGCAGCAAAAGCACCCGGATATGGACATCGTAGTCATTAGTGATCCGATCAATACTGTCTATGGCGGCACCGAGTCGGCTCAATTTGAGCGATTGAAAGCTGCGGGAGTTCACGTTGTGCTAACTCGCCTTGATCAATTGCAAGACAGTAACCCTTTTTGGTCCGGAATTTGGAGGGCGCTCGCGCATCCTTGGGGTAACAGTACCGGAGACCTGCTTCCAAACCCTTTTGGTGCGGGACGCGTATCGATACGAAGCTACTTAACGTTGTTTAATTTCAAAGCAAATCACCGTAAATTAATGATCGCTGACAATCAGGGCGAGGACCTGCATGGGTGGGTTAGCTCGGCTAATCCTCATGATGGCAGCAGTGCCCACCGCAATATAGCGCTGCGTTTTAGCGGAGCGGTGGTGCTCGATCTACTCAACAGTGAGCGGGAATTGCTAAAAATGAGCGATTCGAGCCAATTACTCCCCTTATTGGATCAAGCCGTTGCTCGCGTCGAGCGGGTGCCCAAAGCAATAGCTAAGGATTCTGTTGAGGACGATGGCCAGACAGCGCTTATCCAGGTTGTGAGCGAATCAAAGATTCACGACGCGCTTATCCGAGCGATTGACAGCGCGCTCAAGGCAGATGAGATTGATCTGGCAATGTTCTATTTAAGTGAGAGGCATATTATTCGATCGCTGAAGCTGGCTGCTGAGCGAGGAGTGAGCATCAGAGTGCTATTGGATGTAAACAATGATGCATTTGGACGTGCCAAAAACGGTGTGCCAAATAGACCTGTAGCTGCAGAGCTTATGAAAGCCGGGGTACAAGTTCGTTGGTGTGTGACGCAGGGCGAGCAATGTCATGCAAAATGGCTGCATGTTAAAGGCACTAAAATGCATGAGTTCTTTGTGGGGTCTGCGAACTTTACCCGCAGAAATCTGATGGACTTGAACTTAGAAACAGATATTAGGCTTGTCGTGGGACACGATGCCCCCATCGCTACTCAGATGACCCAGTTTTTTGAAACTCAGTGGAACAACACCTCCGGGCGACGGTATTCGACACACTATGATGATTTTGCGGACGATAGCGTTTGGTTAACGATTCAATATCGCTTGATGGAAATGACAGGGTTGAGTACTTTTTAGTGTTCCTTGCAAACTTCGGCGTATGCCGTACTCAAAAAAGTCGCTTGGCAGCAGTATTTTTTGCGCTGCTACTGTGCATAGCCGGTTGTCAGGCGGGGAATCAAACGAGTGACGAAGAACCTCAGGCACCGCCAGTGTTGGATTGGCAACTTTTAGTAGAGTCTTTAGACATGCCCGATGAGAGCGTCGATGAAATGCGCCTACCACTGGATGTAAAAGCACACCCTCAAGCACGTTTTGAATCCTTTGAAATTCGCGCGGTTCTGTTGGGCGATGATGGTCAGCATCACACCGTATCAGGTCAAATTGATCGTTTAAAAGTAAGCTTGGCGAATGAGTCCACTTCAGCGTGGGCTTTCAATAGTGTGGCTAGGGCGCAGATTTCTACTGGCAGTACTGATGAGCCGGCGGTTAATACTCGCGGCGATATTGCAAGGGTGTCCCTTGGTTTGGCCGCCAGCCAAGATAACGAAATATTCGTTAAAGACACACGCCTAACCATTTCTCCTGCGGGTCAGTGCAAAGGGCGCACAGCTTTTACCGGACGCACAGCTGCCGATACGACACTTAATTTGATTGCCACAACTGATGCTTGCCCTGAATTTGAAGTGTCTGCTCTGTTCAATCAGTGGGAGCACACGGGAATACCTGTGGAGGGTAGGTACGGTAAACAATCATTGGCTGGGACACTCTGGCTGACACATCGTTGGGGAAATACAGTTAGCGTCGGTGGTGCGGTGGTGATCGATCAAATACGCATTAAGCTATTCGATAATGGCAGCGATAATTCGTTGTTTATCACTAGAACAAAACGGCGAAGTGGGCGGGGTCCTAAGTCTGTATCAGTGCGCTTGCAAGGTAAGAGCGATATGCCAGAGGCTCTGGATGTTGAGTGGATTGATGAAGGTGCCATCGAATCGCCCACTACAGGATTATCGTACGCTGAATCAATTCGCTTAAAAATTCCGAGCTTGGATATGGAACTGGCGTTGGCGCCAATCGTTGCAGTGGCAGAGGTTCAAGATGCCTTTGGAACTCGATGGGCAGGAGGCATGACTGTGAGTGGTTCGCACGAAGGAGTAGGGTTTGTCGATATTCAATCGATTGAGCCGACGGAGTAAGCTGATGAGACTGAGTCTTCTATTGTTCGTTGCAGTTTTCGCATTAACGTCTTGTGGGCTGGAATCAGCGCCTACTTCAACCTCCACATCAACAACTGATACATCGAAAGCTCAAGAGATAAACACTGTAGAAAGTGTTTCAAACAATCCGCTTCAGCTGGCAACTGATTTACAGGTGTCAGCGTCGCCTGATGTGAGCCATATCGTTGAACGTCTTGATGGTCGCGTCGTTGAAACCCAGTGGTCGCAGACTCGATTTGCGACATCAGGCCTTATTGCGCACACCGAGCAGCGAGCCGGAGATGCATCGAAAGGTCGGCAAGCGTTGCTAGAGGAAGCCTACGTGAGCTGTGGTTTGCCCGAGCGAGTATTCCGGCGATTGTTAGCAGACAATCCGGTTACCCAGGTTGTGGGCCGTACACCCAAAGCCGACGGTTTGCCCTACA
The DNA here is from genome assembly GCA_937991945.1 of uncultured Granulosicoccus sp. Lineage (GTDB taxonomy): Bacteria > Pseudomonadota > Gammaproteobacteria > Granulosicoccales > Granulosicoccaceae > Granulosicoccus. Next base: position 10,292 of record CALKLO010000011.1, on the reverse strand, counting down.
GTACTAACGTGTCTGTCAATGAGTTCGGCGTTTCAACGGTTAGTAATAATTGCCTGACGTGCCATGGCGCAACGTTGTTTGGCGAGTTAGTCATTGGCCTTGGCAATGAATTTCAAGATTTCACGAATGACTCATCAGCGTTAGTCGAACGGGCTGGGTTTCTCGTTAGGGGCGAGGCTGAAACGCTTAGCTGGGAGCTGTATGCGGATCGCGTTGCAGCTATAGCACCTTATTCGCGTATGCATACCGTAGGCGTGAACCCGGCGAATAATTTAACGTTTGCGTTAATTGCACACCGCGATGCTAAAACCAACGCATGGTCTGACATACCATTGCTGGCAATGCCTCCAACAGATCCACCGCCTGTAAGCGTTCCGCCGTGGTGGCGTATGAGTAAGAAGCCTGCCATGTTTTGGTTGGGCGAAGGGCGAGGGGATCATGCTCGCATCATGATGGCAGCGTCGATGATGTGTTCTGATGACGTGCAAGCGTTGGAGCAGATAGACGCCTACGCGCCTGATATCCGAGCCTACATTGCCAGTCTTAAACCTCCAGCATGGCCTTTCCCCATTAATTCGATGTTGGCGGACAAAGGGCAAATCGTATTTGAACAAACCTGCGCTGGCTGCCATGGTACCTATGCTCAGCAACCGCAATACCCCGCTAGGCTAGTGCCGATTGAGGTTGTTCAGACCGATTCTCGGCTTGTGGATTTTGCGTTGGAATCGGGTGCGCCGTACATCGATTGGTTTAATCGTTCATTTTTTGGTGAAATAGCGTTGGCAGCGCCAGGTCCTGGCTACGTTGCCCCACCGTTGGACGGTATTTGGGCCACAGCACCTTTCCTACATAATGGTTCGGTACCCAGTTTAAGAGCGGTTCTGGATAGCAGCACACGACCAGCGCTCTGGACACATCAGGTGCAAAGTGCTGACAATAAGAACGATTACGACCAATCTGACGTAGGCTGGCGATTTACGCAGCTTCAACCGGCCGATGTTGTGACCCCAAAACCTATCGAAATTTACGATACTAGGCTTAGCGGTTACAGCAATAAGGGGCACATATTCGGCGATCACTTGACCGATGATGCGCGCACGGCTGTGTTGGAATATTTGAAAACTCTCTAAATTAGTCTTTGCCTTTCGCGGCATTATGATGTGAGTGAGGCACTTGCCTGGCCCCTAATACGTTCGGGATCTGGCTCCCAGCTATGTGACACCCGCGGCTGCGTGAGTGTCAATGTCACTATAGAATCTGCCGCGATAGCGGTCAGCTACCGCAAATATTAGATGGATCTTTGGCCGAATTTGAGCCGAAAAGCCGTAAAGTTAGTTAAACACTCTGGATGATTCGACATGTTAAATACCCCCTATTTATTATTTTTGGGCGATGCCCCCGATCCACTGTCAGCTAAAGTTGCTCAGGGTGTAAAGGACTGGCGCCCCGAAAATTGTGTGGGTCAATTTCGGCAAGAAGGTTGTAACGCTGATATGGGTCTGCCAGACATGACCATTCAGGAAGCCGTTGATGCCGGTGCTAAAACGTTGATTGTGGGTGTCGCCAATCGCGGTGGGCAAATCAGTGAGGGCTGGAGTTCTGCTTTTGAAGAAGCATTAGCGGCTGGAATGGACATCGCATCTGGGCTGCATAACTTGCTTACGGACAACCCTAAGCTGGTTGAGTTGGCCGACAAGCACGGACAGAAATTGTTTGATGTTCGTATTCCACAGGTTCAATTTCCTATTGCCAATGGCAAGAAGCGCACAGGTAAGCGTTGCCTAGCTGTTGGAACTGATTGTTCTGCGGGCAAAATGTATACGGCCATGGCTATGGAAAAAACCATGCGTGAGCGCAATATGAAAGCAACTTTTCGCGCAACGGGCCAAACAGGTATTTTAATTACAGGCGGTGGTATTCCGTTAGATGCGGTTGTTGCAGACTTTATGGCAGGTGCCGTTGAATGGCTAACGCCTGATAACGATGCTGATCACTGGGACCTAATAGAAGGTCAGGGCAGTTTGTTTCACGCTTCCTATTCTGGCGTCACGCTAGCCTTGGTACATGGTGGAGCGCCTGATGCATTGGTGTTGTGTCACGAGCCAACGCGAACTCATATGCGCGGTTTGCCTGATTACGAACTACCGAGTCTTGAATTGTTGCGTGACACAGCGTTAACACTGGCTCGATTTGTAAACCCCAATTGCGAAGTGGTCGGAATCTCTGTCAATACGGCAGCATTGAATGACGACGAAGCAGTAGCGCTACTTGCCCAAATCGAAGAGCGTATGCAACTGCCTTGTGTTGATCCATTCCGCCACGGTGCTGATCGTTTGGTAGATGCATTATCGTGAGTGCTGGTGTGAAACTGAGCGTTAGCCAAGACACCTTTGCTATGGATGGTACGTTTACCATTTCGCGTGGTTCTCGCACTGAAGCTCAGGTAGTCACGGTTCGGCTATCTAAAGACGGGGTCGTGGGCATGGGCGAATGTGTGCCCTATGCTCGCTACGGCGAGTCGCTGGACAGCGTTTGTGAGCAAATTAACTCGCTAAGTGATGCAATAGAGCAGGGCATGGATCGGTTAGCGCTGCAAGATGCGTTAGCGCCAGGTGCTGCGAGAAATGCCATTGATTGTGCGTTCTGGGATCTGGAAGCTAAGCTATCCGGCAAACCGGCTTGGCAACTGGCAGGTTTGGCGTCGTTAAACACCATCGTTACCGCTTACACACTCTCACTTCAATCACCGGAAAAAATGCAGCAGGCGGCGGCGGACAACGCGTCACGTCCGTTGCTTAAAATTAAGCTGGGTGGTGAAGGTGATTTAGAGCGGTTGCGTGCTGTTCGAGCTGGAGCTCCAACAAGTCGGTTAATTGTTGACGCTAATGAAGGTTGGTCAGCCACAGACTATGACGCCCTAGCGCCGGTTATGCTTGAGTTGGGCGTAGCCCTTGTTGAGCAACCTTTGCCAGCGTCTGACGATGGTGCCTTAGAAGGTAGAGAGCGACCATTGCCTGTCTGTGCTGATGAGGCCTGTCACGATCGCCATAGCTTGGCGTCGCTTGTGGGCAAATATGACGTCATCAATATAAAGCTGGATAAAACCGGTGGATTGACTGAAGCATTAGCGCTCAAGCAGGCTGCTATTGAGCACGGCTTTAGCATTATGGTCGGTTGCATGGTCGGGAGCTCTTTAGCGATGGCTCCAGCTATGTTGTTGGCACAAGACGTAGACTTCGTCGATTTAGACGGCCCACTGCTCTTGGCAGAAGATCGAGATACACCCATTGTCTTCCAAGGCAGTGATATGCATCCGGCACCGACTGCTTTGTGGGGTTAGAAACAGTTGAGGCTCACTGTCCCCATGGGAACAGTGACCCTCAAAGAACGCGCCCGAGCCTGTCGTTTTAGAAGCTCGTTCTAAACGACTACGATTGGCGAGTGCTATCGACGATTTTCTCGTCCAGTGTATTCACTGTCGAGCTGACCTTGGCCGACACATCAGATACTAGATCTTCTGCGGGTGCCTGCGACGTTCTTTTGGCGGCAACCTGATCCATCTTGTTTTCGACAGCGTGCATGCCTGTTGAAACCTTGCCAGCAATTTTACTCAAAACACCTTCTTCGCCAGCTGCATTGGTCTTTCCAACGAGCCCGTCCGCCGAATCTGCAACCTTCTTGGCAACTTTTTGAGTTAGATCGCCTGATGTTGCTGCCGCTTTTTGTAAGAAAGATTGCTCGCCGTTTTCGCCAGACCCTGTCGTTAGGCTCGATGCAGACTTCATTTTCTCATCGAGTTTCTGGTTTAAGCGACTCGCTTGCTCGCGTGCTTTCGTTGCTGCGCGTCCAACCGCAGAATTTTCGCCCAGCGCGCCTTCAGGCTGCTTGGCTTTCTCATACATTTGTGTTGCAGATTGCTTAGCAACTTTGAGCTGCTCGCCCAGCTTCTCGCCGCCTTCCTGAAGTTTCGCTGTAGCGCGATTTAGCGGCGTCTCTAGACCACCGTTAGGCGTGCCAGTTTCGCTGGAAGTGCTTTTAGCTGTACCCGTAAGGCTAGTGAGGCTCGGTAGCAGACCTTCGTCGCTGGCCACTGTCTCATCATGGCTGTGCGCCTCTACCCAGCGGCGTTCATTTAAGGCATTGAAAAACAGCCATAAGGCTACTGCCAACAGACACAAGGTGGTAATCCAAATCATTGAGCACTCCGATAGTTAGGGTGTTTGCGAAAAAGCCATTAACCGACATGGTACGCCATTCGCTTATCCAGGCTCAATAGATCGGACGCTTGATGCCGGATTGAACCCCATGTATTGCAATTTTTTGCATTCTGAGCAGGCCTCGATGTCATTGTGGGTTTTGGGTCAGACGTGGTGTTGGTATGAGTGCAGCGCAGAAATCAGGCGCCTGTTACCACGATTGCGCGTTTACAGGCACAGGTAGGTGAGTATTCTTCACGTCTGAAATTTTTCAAACGGTTTATCCTATGCAGGTCAATTAGCGCCAGCGAGCCGAATTACTGACCGCTCGGCCCTATAGGCGCATCGCTCTTTATCTGAATTTGAGGCGGCTTATGAAAACGTTAAAAATCGCGACACGCAACAGTCCTTTGGCCTTGTGGCAAGCCGAAGATGTCAAAGCGCGCATTGAAGCCTTGAATGTAGGGGTCGGCGTTGAACTTGTGACGATGACCACTCGCGGCGATCAACTGCTCGATAGTCCACTGGCAAAAATCGGCGGTAAGGGCCTATTCGTTAAAGAGTTAGAGACAGCCATTTTAGATGGCCATGCGCATATCGCAGTTCACTCAATAAAGGACGTTCCAGCGGTTGTTCCCGAGGGACTACAAGTTGTCCACATTTTGGAGCGTGAAAACCCTCACGACGCATTTGTCTCTAATAATTTTCGCGATCTAGCCTCCTTGCCTGAACGGGCAATTGTGGGTACGTGCAGTTTAAGACGACAAGCTCAGGTGCTTGCCGCATACCCACACCTAGAAGTTCATAACCTTCGCGGAAACGTCAACACGCGATTACGCAAATTAGACGACGGCGAATATGACGCGATCATATTGGCAGCCGCCGGATTAATCCGTTTGGGTATGGAAGATAGAATAGCCAGTGAATTATCTGTTGAAGCGAGTCTGCCAGCCGCGGGTCAAGGCATCGTAGGCATTGAGACGCGTATTGATGATGAAGCAACCAATGAGATTATGGATAAGCTACATCACCAAGAAACCAGTTACCGCGTATTGGCTGAAAGAGCACTAAGCGCTCGTTTAGACGGTGGTTGCCAAGTGCCTATTGCGGCTTTTTCTGAACTTGATGGTAAGCAGATTTGGTTGCGAGGTTTGGTGGCCAGTCCGGATGGGAAAACCGTGATCACAGCTGATGCACGAGCACATTATAATGAGGCTGTCGAACTCGGTGTCAAAGTTGCAGAAATGCTTTTGTATCGCGGTGCTAACGACATACTCAAGAATCTGGGGTTAAGTCCTGCGCCCTTAGATGAAGTCGCAGCCAGTGCTTCAAAGTACGTTAGGCGATCAAGCAGCCATAAAGACGGGAGTACTTCGTAAACACCTATAGTGAATATACGTGTGCAGCTAGGTGTTGGTGAAGTATAAATAATGTAGGCGTTTGAACATTCGAACCTGAATATTCAGCGCATCGATATCACTCACTAAAGTAAAACTTTATAGGAGGCAACTGTGCTTATTGGAGTTCCTACGGAAACATTCGCAGGTGAGAAACGGGTGGCAATGACACCTGAAACCGCAGCGCATGTTATCAAGTTAGGACACACCCTGTGTGTTCAAAGTGGTGCTGGATCGGCGGCAAATATTTCAGACGAATTATACCGCGCAGCTGATGTCGACGTTCTGCCCGATGCTGCATCTGTCTATAAAGCAGCCGATGTCATTCTCAAGGTACGAGCACCGCAGCTCGAATCAACACAAGGTAACGAGGTTGATTTACTTCAATCTGGTGCCGTGTTAATCAGTTTTATATGGCCGGCTCAAAACGACGCATTAATGGATGCCTTGGCTAAGCGACAAATAACCGTACTTGCAATGGACTCCGTGCCACGGCTATCTCGTGCCCAGAAAATGGATGCATTGAGCTCTATGGCCAATATCGGTGGATACCGTGCGGTGGTGGAAGCTGCAAACCAGTTCGGTCGATTCTTTACCGGCCAAATTACAGCGGCTGGAAAAGTACCTCCGGCCAAAGTGTTGGTTATTGGTGCCGGTGTAGCGGGGCTGGCAGCCATTGGTGCCGCACGAGGTATGGGCGCTATTGTTAGGGCCTTTGACACTCGCCCAGAGGCTGCAGAGCAAGTTGAAAGCATGGGTGCAGACTTTCTCATGCTCGAATTTGAAGAAGATGAGGATGGCGCTGGCGAGGGTGGCTACGCGAAAGTCATGAGCAAGGAATTTATTGACGCAGAAATGGCCTTGTTTCGCGAGCAGGCTAAAGATGTCGATATCATTATTACCACGGCGTTAATTCCGGGACGACCTGCACCTGAACTCATCACCACTGACATGGTGGAATCTATGAAGCCTGGCAGTGTTATCGTGGATCTAGCTGCAGAGCGTGGTGGCAACTGCAAATTGACACAACCTGATCAAGTCATAAAGCATGGCGATGTAACGTTAATCGGGTATACCGATTTACCGAGCCGAATGGCTGCGCAATCAAGTCAGCTATACAGTACAAACCTACGCCATTTACTGGCAGACCTGACGCCTGAAAAAGACGGGCAGTTGAACGTCAACATGGATGACGAAGTCATTCGAGGCGCAACCGTTATTAACGATGGCGATATTACTTGGCCACCGCCACCACCGAAGTTGTCCGCTGCACCTAAACCTGTTGCAGTCGCGGCACCTGTTTTACCGGTTGAGGTTAAAACCGGTGGTATCGGCGGAACCGTTATCGCAGCGTTAGTGGGTGCAGTTGCATTGTTGTCTATAGGTAGTGTGGCACCCCCAGACTTTATGAGTCACTTTACGGTTTTTGTACTCTCGTGCTTTATTGGCTATCAAGTTATTTGGAGTGTGTCTCCTGCATTGCATACACCGCTTATGAGTGTGACGAACGCCATCAGTGGCATTATCGTGGTCGGTGCACTGCTGCAAATTTCATCGTCGTCCGGATTTGTCGTTTTTCTTTCAGCGGTTGCGACACTCATAGCCAGTATTAATATTGCAGGCGGTTTTTTAGTTACTCAGCGTATGCTGAAAATGTTTAGGAAATAAGATGATGAATAGTGGAATGGTTACAGCCGCTTACATCATAGCGGCAGTGTTATTTATTTTGAGTTTGGCGGGCCTTTCAAAGCAGGAAACGGCAAGGCGCGGAAATCAAGCAGGTATTGCGGGTATGGCCATTGCCGTACTTGCAACCATCATTGGCGATGGTGTATCCAACTACGGCATATTGCTGGTCATGGTGGGAATTGGCGGAGCAATCGGTGCCTACCTAGCACGTCGCGTCGAAATGACAGACATGCCAGAACTCGTTGCCATCTTGCATAGCTTCGTCGGTTTAGCTGCTGTGCTGGTGGGTTTTGCTAGCTACCTAACGCCAGATTCACATCATGTGGGTGCGGAAAGAACAATCCACGATGTTGAAATTTACTTAGGGATATTAATCGGCGCCCTAACGTTTACAGGCTCTGTTGTCGCGTTTGGAAAACTGAGCGGTAAGCTGGGAAGCAAGCCGTTAATTTTGCCTGGTCGCCATAAGCTAAACCTAGGTATCGGTGTGGCCTGTGTCGTTTTATTATTCCTGTTCATCGGTCAAGCCCCAGATGCAGCGCTTGATCAAAACAGTACCGGTATGGGTACGTTTATTTTGGTCCTTATGACGCTGTTGGCCTTCGCTTTCGGTGTTCATATGGTTATGGCTATTGGCGGTGCTGACATGCCAGTTGTTATTTCAATGCTCAATAGCTACTCAGGATGGGCAGCCGCCGCAACAGGCTTCATGCTCTCTAACGATTTACTCATTGTTGTTGGTGCTTTGGTTGGTTCAAGTGGTGCCATTTTGAGTTACATCATGTGCAAAGCGATGAACCGGAAATTCTTCAGCGTCATTATGGGCGGCTGGGGAGATGCAAAACCGAGCAATGTTACTAGTGATGGATCTGATGAGCCTCAAGGTGAGGCAGTACCTATCAGTGCCGATGAAGTCGCCATGCTGTGTAAAGAGGCTGATTCGGTCGTCATCGTTCCTGGATACGGTATGGCGGTAGCCCATGCACAGCATCCTGTTTCTGAACTAACGACTCAACTCAAAAAAGCGGGTATCAATGTACGGTTTGCGATTCACCCCGTAGCGGGGCGAATGCCTGGCCACATGAACGTATTGTTGGCAGAAGCCAATGTTCCGTATGACCTTGTTTTTGAGATGGATGAAATCAACGATGAATTGTCGGACACCGATGTGGTCATTGTTATTGGGGCTAACGACATCGTTAACCCATCGGCTTTAGATAATCCTAATAGCCCCATCGCTGGAATGCCTGTCTTAGAAGTGTGGAAAGCTAAAACAGTCATCGTCTCTAAACGTTCTATGGCAACAGGCTATGCCGGTGTGGAGAATCCTCTATTCTTCAAGGAAAACACCCGCATGCTGTTCGGTGATGCCAAAGAAAGTGTTAATGGAATACTAGCTGGCCTTTAACGGTAGTTGGCCAGCTAGGTCGTGACAATCGCTAGTCTGCATCCCCCAGCAGGCTAGCGTTTCCACCTGCCGCTGTCGTATCAATGCACACGTGGCGTTCCATTAGTAGGCGACTTGGGTCATTCATTGAATCGAGTAGTGGAATGAGTGCACCATCGCTCTGAGCCATTTGCAGTCGGTAGTTCAGTATCTGCTTAGCAGACGAAGCGGGGGCAATAACAGCGGCTATACCGTCGCGCTCAATAATGTTGTGCAGAGCCGTTTGAGCCTCTGATTCTGGTATGCGTTGGGTTTTACAGCCAAGGCTTACCGCCATCTTTTCCACATCGTTACAGGCATCTGAGGCATTGTCGATGATCAGAACCGGTGATCGCACAGCTGTGCGCCAGTGGTTGCTTTCACCTGTAGGGCCGGGTAGCACAAGACCTTCTTGCGTTGTGGCTCCTGGAGTTGGCAAGGTATTGCTAGGTACAGGAACATTCATTAATCGAGGAATGTACCAAGGGCCCCCAGCTTTCGGCCCAGTGCCTGAAAGACCCTCACCACCAAACGGTTGAGAGCCGACTACAGCGCCAATTTGATTTCTGTTGACGTAGACGTTGCCCACTTCAATGGACTCAACAACCTGTTGAACCCGATCATCAATGCGGGTGTGCAAGCCAAACGTAAGGCCGTATCCGCTGTTATTGATTGCGTTAATGACCTTGCTTAGGTCTTTGGCTTCGTAGCTGGCAATGTGCAGTACAGGGCCAAATATCTCGTGTTGCATATCCTCTATGCCTTTGACTCTGACTAGCGCCGGTTTAATCCATAAGTGCTCAGCATTGCTGCCCACGGCATCAATAAATTTGGACGTTGATTGGTGTATCAGAGTGCCTGCTTGTTGGTGGCCCTCTATGTAGCGTGTAATCATTTGATGGGCATCGGTATCGATAACCGGTCCGACATCGGTCGACACATCCCAGGGGTTGCCCAGCAGTAAGCAATCCATTGCACCGGTGAGCATGGTGACAAGACGTTCTTCTGCTTCTCGTTGAACGTACAGTACGCGAAGCGCTGAACACCGTTGGCCAGCGCTTTGGAACGCGGATATTAAACAATCTCTTACGACTTGCTCTGTGAGTGCCGAGCTATCCACAATCATTGCATTGATGCCACCCGTCTCTGCCATAAACAACGGGTTTTCAGAGGCTCCATTGTCGATATCTTCGGGTGTTCTGGAGGCGAGTGCGCGTTCGATAAGTCGGCTGGTATGAGTGGATCCGGTAAAGCACACACCACTGACCTGTGGTGCTTGAGTCAACGCTTGGCCAACGGATGCACCGTCACCGACAAGGAGTTGCAATGCTTGGGTGGGTATGCCCGAGCGTTGTAGCAACGCTACCGCTTGATACGCAATAAGTGGTGTTTGCTCTGCAGGTTTGGCGATAACAACATTGCCACCAGCGAGTGCTCCAGCAATTTGGCCGGTAAAGATGGCTAACGGAAAGTTCCATGGGCTAATGCACACGATGAGTCCGTGAGGTTGCGCAGACGAATCTTGATGTTGATTGAGTTGTTCGTGTTCTGTGGCCGTGGCTGCGTAATAGCGCAAGAAATCTA
>CALKLO010000010.1 GCA_937991945.1 uncultured Granulosicoccus sp. | reverse complement strand
AGCGACGGTGGAGTTTGATCCTAAGTTTAAAACGGATCGTTACGCCAACATTCAACTAACGTTCGACGATATAGATATGAGTTTTTACGTATCGACTCAAATGGCTAATCGGCAAACTATGGTGTTTCACGGCGATAAAGGCTTTATAGAAATTAGCGCGCCGTTCAATTCTAATCTTTATGAAGGTGATGAAGTCAGAGTACACAACGCGGATCATAGTGAGACGCAGTTGTTTCGGTATACAGGGTTGAATCAATACCGCCTAGAGATTGAGGCATTTGCAAAAGCGGTTGCAGGTAAGAAACAAAAATATTTCACGCTTGAAGAGTCTGTATTGAATCAAAAAGTCATTGATGCAATTTATAAAGCAGGCAAGGGCGGTAAGCGAGTCACGGTGTAAACGATAAATACTGGCTCACTTGCCTACTGGTGAATCCTCCAAAAACTGGCGCTTTAGAGCGCCATTTTTTTCATCAGTTTTTTAGTCATTTTCTCAACAATATCTCGATTATGCGCATCAATATAAATCGCTAAATGGTGCGCTAAATTCTCCGGTTTTTTCGTTGTATTCCATGAGCGCCTACTCAGGCGGCTCATTTTATCTCTGAGCATAGCCAGAGTTTGGTTAATGCTAAATAGTGGATCTCGACCGATTTTCTTCATCTCTCCCTGACCACTTGATGAGCCTTTGGCCCCCTTGTGTGTGAAGTGTTGCGCATGTGGAAAATGCGCTTTGATCACGACAGGGTAATGCTGGTGTTGATCAGTGCGGAACACCATATCAGGCTTTAGTACATCACTAGCCAATGTGTCGAATAAGGCGTTTCGCTTGAGGCGACTATGGTCGGCGCGCTTACCGTATTTTTCTCGAGAAATAGCCGCTAACTGCCCAAACGCCGGGATTTTAGCAACAGTAAAGCCAACGACAATACGTGTGTCCTCTTCAACCACCATTGTCACGCTGAGCGGTTTACATTTCGTATGTTCGTGGGTGATTAGGTCGTCAAACTGCAATTTTTCAAAAGAGCCAAAATCGTTTTGATAGTCAATCAAAAACTGTGTTTGTCGACGTCGTGCTTGATCAGCCAAAAAAGGTAAACGTCGCTTAATGGTTGTTCTTGAAACGTTAAAATGGCGTGCTAAATCAAGCAATGAAACGCGCTTAGTTAGTAGATCTCTGAGTGGCTCATTAATGCGTCGCTTCTTTTGTCTATAACAATCAGAGAAGGTTGCCGACGAGAAATACTTTTTACAAATCTTGCAATAAAACGATTGAATATTGCGAGAATCGGAACGACGTAAATAATGACCGTTGCGTATAACGGAATCACTGCCTGCAGGGCAGTTGGGGCAACTGGGGATCATCCTTGATACCTTTGTTGAATTGAATTGTTCTTTTAACCTTACACTAAAACGCTACCAGTAGCGTTGTGATCCAGTATTTAGAGGATAGTGGGACGATCGTGTTCAATTGCCACGTGATGGCATGAATTGCAGCGTACGATTCAAACTGTGTATGACACCGGTTGAAGCAGTGGCATAGGTCTTAGCATGTTGCATACTAGGATAGTGCCGCCATGAAAACTAATTCAGAGTGGGGCTGGATACTTTTTGTTAGTTCATGTGCTGTGTGAAACCTACAAAATATCTTAGTGAATACATTATCTATAAATTATTATTTTCTCCTACGCAGAGCCATTCGATCAGGTTTTTCGTATCGGAAGCCTCCAAAAAAAAGCACATTTGACGATAGATTATTCATCTAATTCATTGGTTATTTTATGGAAAATACCGAATGGCGCGTCTTGCTATTGTTTATACCTCTCCAAAGTCTCATGATCCGCGCAGCTGTTATATATCTGCAGGGAATGCAGGTCTCTCTTAATCAATTCCAAGCGAGCCTCTTAATTTGTGCTTTATCGAATCGCCAGGGCGACTAAACAAGTTTGCGAGCATCTTGGTGTATCGCACGCGAGTGTGTTAGCTAGAGCAAACCTTCCTGAGAATTATTTAGATTCTGATAAACAGGGCGTTGACGCAGTCACGTTCTTTTTATTGTGGGAAGGGCTGATGGCAGAAGCATCGAATCCCGAATTGCCGTTGTTTCTTGGTAAAAAACGTGGACAGCAGCCTACGAGTTCAGCGGTTGTTGCGTTTGCTTGCAGCAAGACTGTGCGGTCGGGGTTACAGAGAATAGCGTTGTTTCACACTCTGTTTGCGCCCATAGCTATAGAAGTATTGGAAAGCGAAGACGATTTGCGAATACGTTGTTTGCCCGCAGATTTAAACATCGCAACTCCTGAATCGCATTCTATCTTCGTGTCGGTGTATCTGGTGGAGATGCTTAGGTTCTACACAGAAGCTAACATCACACCGCTTAGAATGTCGTGGCCATCCGACTCGATGCTAGACGAGAAACTCTCAGAGTATTTTGGTGTGAAAAACTCACCTTCAGAGTATCTAGAAATAGTATTGTCAAAGCGCGATGCGCTGCTCCCGCTGGTCATTGAGAATGACAGTTTTTGGCGTGGTGTAGAGCCAGCACTGTATCAGCAAATGATCGAGCTCAAAGGCAGTGAGTCTTTGTCAGGGCGCGTTGAATGCATCATTCTGGAGCAATTGCCAGCAGGCGTAATATCTGCGGAACTGGTTAGTGAACGTTTGAATATGAGTCGTAGAAGTTTGCAAAGGCACTTACTTAACGAGGGTACAAGCTTTCGACATCTTCTGGATAAGACTCGGACTGTAGCGGCTCACCATTACTTATTGAATACAGCGACAAGCGTTGAGGAAATATCGTTTCTCTTAGGCTACAGCTCGGCAAGTTCGTTTTACCGAGCATTCCACAAGTGGACAAAGTCTACGCCTATGCAAGTCAGGCTTAATTCGCAGCAATTAGTCTAACCAACTCGGCGCTTAAGGTGTGAAGCCACCTAGGTGGGACTAGCGGTAGTCGCCAGCCGCTCAAGTTTTATCGCTTGCAATAAGTGCAAGCGACTGTTTAGACTGGGCTGAACAACGGCAGATTATCTCTCCAGTCACTGTCGAAATTAGACAGGTCAGGAAATACTTCTGATAAATCGTTGCTGCTTACCCCCATCCATTCAGCGAGAGCCGCTCCATATTGATTGATGGACAGGGAAGGGATAACGCGACCCTTATCACTACTATCGTCTTCAGAGCCCAGTTCGTAGCTGGGTAAGCTGCCAAACATTTGACCACCGTTTACGGCACCACCCATGACCATATAGTTGCCGCCCCAGCCGTGATCTGAGCCGTCACCATTAGTGGTCAGTGTGCGGCCGAAGTCGGAGGCGGTGAATGTGGTGACTGAATCGCCCAAGCCCATTTCCTCCATCGTACTTTGGAAATCAGTCATGCTTCGGTTCAGATCAGTAAGCAATGCTTCTAGTCTTGGGCTTTGATTGTCGTGTGTGTCCCAGCCGCCGCCGCCGACAAAGAAAATTTGCCGTTTCATACCCAACAGCTGATTGCTCTTAATCATGCGTGCAACCATGCGCAGTTGTGGTGCTAAGCGACTGTCAGGATCGTATTCTGTTTCGAAACCGGTGTCCGTATTCAACTCCAACGCGTTGACAATTTGACCAGATGCAGACTTCGCCAAATCAATAGAGCTTGCTACTTGTTGTTTCATTGGGTGGTTTGAGCTCAGATTCAGAATTTGATTCAGCGCGGCTTCACGGCCAGCGTTTCCGCTACGCCCCGAGGCTTCATCGAGATAGTTAAGCAGGCTCAAACCTGATGTCGGGTGCAATGAAATAGGTTGAATCGTCTGACCCGGCAACCAATAGTTCGTACCGTTCATTGAGAAGCCTGGAGGTAGCGAAGCGCCACTATTTGCATCTTGTAGTAAATCGGCCATGCGACCTCCCCAACCAGTGCCCACCAATGAGGTCGGTAAGCTACTCAGCCCTTTCAGCCATTGTTCTTGCTGGTGGTTGTGTGCGAATAGGTTGTTGGGGATCAGTGTGCTGTCAGCTTCGAACAGCGCTCTATTCACGGGAGCAATGAGATTCCCTGCATTCCCGATAACGGCGAGCTTACCGCTGTTGTACATATCATATAGATCGCCCAGCAACGGATTGAATCCGAATTCGCCCGATGCATCTAGCTTCAATGATTCTTGAGGAATGGCTAAACCACCTCGGCTTGTTGCATAACGATCATAGGCATCTTGCGTTGCCGGTATGAACATATTAAATGAGTCTGCACCGCCGTATAGAAATACACACACCAGTGCTTTGTAGTCATTGATGGACTGGTATTCGCTGCTTTGAGCCAATGCCGAGCCAATTAGGCTCAGCTTGCCATTCATTGCTGAAGCACCCGAACCAAACAATGAGGCTGCTGCAAAGTTCTTCAAAAACTTGCGGCGATTTTGACGGCCTTTATAGTTATGCGACATAGTTATTCCGTAGTCTACATTTGCACGAGATAGTCAGGCGAGGCCATGATCAGTGTCACAGCGTCTCTGACCCGCTGACTGAGATCGTCATCGGAAGTTGTTAAGGTATTTAAATGCCCAGCCAATATCGTCCTTAAGCCATCAGTCATATTGCCGCTTAAAAGAAGAATGTTTAAGTGCTCGAGAAGTTCATCGACGTCATCCGCAATCGTTAGCTCATATGAAAAATCTAAATAGGATTTCGTTTGCCCGCTACTGACAGGGTTGCCAGCGTATTGAAGTTGTATCTGTCGGCCAATTCTATTGCTGGTCTCCAATTCATTGCCTGCCGTAAACAATTCAAACTCTGGAGCATCGAGATTGGCATCTGCAATGGGACCTGCCGGTGAGTAAGACGGCTGGAAAAAATTGAAGACTGATGGGGAACGCAATACAGCTTGGCCGGTTACCGATTCTAAATTGTAGAGTTGCGGCGAGACTGTATTGAATTCATTTCGCACTGAACTAGTTGTTCCACGCTGTACATCAAAGGCACGCCATAAATGGGTGAGGCGAAGTACAGGCTCCCTCAGTTTTCCGTAGTACGGCAAGGATGACGGAATTGAACGTGCTTCTGTGTCTAGCATCAATGCTCGCACAACGGCGCCTAAATCACCTCGAACGCCTTCACCATTATCGTTAAAAACAGTGGCGATGCGTTCGACATAAGCTGGGCTCGGGTTGCTCGTCACAAAGCGCTTGATAAGCTGTTTACTGATAAATGGCCCCACGTTGGCGTGGTTGAAAATATTATCTAGGGCTAGATCTAAATCTTGCCTTGCAGAATTCCCAGCTGGCGTTTCTAAGCCGTTTAACAAGATCTTTGCGTCGGTATCGTGATATTCCTCAAATGGCAACATTTGATTGAGCTTGTCCGCCCCTGTGGTTAGGCCTCTATCCCAACGTCCCGCATCGGCATAATTCCACCCGGTGAAAACACGAGCAAATGCTTCAATTTGGTCCTGATTAAATGAAGGGCTGCCATCCGTTGAACCATCAAGATTCAGGTCGAACAAACCGATCGTGAACAGTTGCAAGACCTCGCGAGCAAAGTTTTCATCAGCTCTAGTGGTGCCTTCTTCGTTGCCTTTGGAATTCTGCAGCATACTTAAATAGATACCCATTACTGGGCTTAGCGTGACTTCTTCGAGCAGGTCGCGGAAGTTAGCAAATGCATGGTTACGCAACATATCGTAATAGACGGTAATAGCATCTTGTGAGTTGCCTAGCGTGAAACCTGTACCTGAAATAACAAAGATTTGACTCAACGCAAACGCTACTCTCTGACGAAGTTGGTCCTCTCCTTCAACAGCGTCGGCCCACCATATTTCATGTCTTATGAAGTCTCCTGTGCCACCTGCGTGTTCAAGCAGGTAGTCATAATGCTCAGGGCCTTCCAATGACATCTGCCAATCAAGCCAATTTTCAACACCCATAGACTGGACCTGCTCAAGGCTGGCACGAGTCGGTCCGAAAGAGGCTTGGGCTAACAGTCGTGATGAATCGACAAGCGTCGCAGGCGTGCCTGTTCCCAAGACAGTCACGGTGCTTGTTTTTACATGGGTGAGTCCGGCTGTATCTGTGACAGTCAGCGTGACCGTGTAAGTGCCTACCGTGTCGTATTCGATGGTCTGCGTATCTGGACTATCAACCTCGACGGCGTCACCGCCGAGTCCAAAATCCCATGTATAGCTAACGATGCCTTCATCATCACTCGATTCAGCGGGATCAAACGTAATACTGAGTGGGCTAGGGCCTGTGGCGTTGGAGTCGTTGAATCCGAGCATTGAAAATAAGGCAACGGGTTCAGTGGGCGGAACCACTGCAAAAGCACGTTCTGCCCAGATAGATGTGATGTCTTGACGATTAGTGCGTACGTGCCAGCTGTGCGCACTGTTCGTTGATAAATCTATCTGCACACTGAGTGTGCAGATGTCCTCGATGCAGTATTCACTTGCGAGTAAATCAACCAAGGAAGGTTGGACACCAATGAGACCATCGTTGATGTAAAAATCGTAGCTCGTGGCATCGGAAACGGCTTGCCATTGAAAATTAATAGTCGAGTCGTTTTCAAACTCTGCTGCTGCCACAGGCGATAGTAGGGTCGGTGCAGGAGGCGCGGCAATGGCGAACCCGCGTTGTGTCCAGCTTGATTCTGTATCGTCACGTTTGGTGCGCACATGCCAGCTGTGCAGGCTACTCACTTGGAAATCGACGTAGAGACTGAGTACACAAGTTTCTGTTGTGCAGAGACTGTCTGGCGAAAGATCAGTCATCACTGGCTGAGCGCCATTAATGCCGTCGGTCAGATAAAATTCGTAGCTGGTAGCGTCCGCTACTGGCTGCCAACTGAATTCAATGGTTTTGTAGGCATCAAAATCTTGATTCGCTGCCGGAGATAGAAGTGAGGGTGCTTCGGGCGGAATAATTATTTCTGATACCACAGAGAAGGTAGAGACTTCGGATACCGTCTGACCCACTGAGTTAGCGGCGGTCACGTGCCAAGTGTAGTCATCGCCAATAGGGTAATCTATCGTTGTGGCGTAACTGCAGACTGAGTTGTCGCAGCTGTTCGTGAATACAGTCGTTAAGCTGGGAGTACCATCGCTGCCCGGTAAGGAGATTTCATAACTTTCTGCACGTTCCGCTGACTGCCATGTAAACGTAGCAGAAGTACCCAGGAGTATATCCTCAGAAAGGAGCGGTGTGAGGAGGGCAAAGACTGCAGGGGCCTCTGTATAGGGCTCTATAGCGTTGAAGAAGAACCGCTCACTGACCTCTCCTAGGGAGTTGGTACCAGTGACTCTCCAAGAGTGATAAGTGCCAACGGCAACATCAATGGTTTTGGTGTAAGAGCATGTGCTGTCTGTGCATATCTCACCCGCCAGCAATTCAACCGTTTGAGAGAGGTAATCTGAATCTTGACTGTCAGACAAATGGAACTCATAGATGACTGCATTTTCATCTTGAACCCATTGAAACAAGACATCAGTTCCAATAACAAGATCATCAAAGACTTGAGGAGAGATATTGCTTAAAACAGTCGGTTCAAGAGTAGCTGGTTCGATGACTGAGAAATTCCTCATTGAATAGTCAGAGCCACCTGCAGCATTGATTGCTCTAACTTTCCATTCATAGGTATTGGATAGCGGTAGGTCTATGTCGATGTATAACGTGCACTGCTCAGAGCCGCAACTTGAATCACGTTTGAAAGCACTGACTACGTCTTGCGCAGGGTTTGCCGGATCAACTATTTCTAGTTCGTAGGCTGATGCAGTTAGCGACTTAGTCCATGTGAATTTGACCGTGTCGCCGGTTTCGACGAGAGTCATATTTTCAGGGGTTAGCAATTCTGGCACGACAGGGGTTTCGTAGACGGGTTCTACCGCATCGAAGTAGGTTTTACTCCACGATGACTCGTCTATGGAGTTAATAGCGCGAACTCTCCAGATGTGCCGATCGTATATGGGTAAATCTACGGCTACGGTATAGCTACAGGTTCCAGCTTCGCATAAGTCGAAAGCACGCAAGCCTGTCGTAAATGGTTCGACGGAGCCACGCGGGCCGTCTGGATCGTTGTTGTAAAAGTAGAATTCGTAGGTTTCTACCTGTTCTTCGTGTTCCCACGTAAATTCTGTTGTGCCACCTGCATTGAGCTCCGAGTAGCTTGCTGGGGAAATAACGACCGGTGTGAGCGGTGCGGAGGTGGCCTGAGCAACCACGAGTACGCGCGACTCTTGCCATTCTGAAGAGCCAGCAGTGTTAGTCGATCTTACGCGCCAAAATATCTCTGACCCTGCCACCGCATTGATAGCAGCAGAGACTGAGCAGCTGGTGGTGTCGCAGTTTTCTGTCGAAAGAAGTTGGCTAGCGATAACGGTTGGTGCGTCCTCAGGCTCAACTGCTTCGGTGAAAATCTCAAAATCGTAGGACTGTGCAGTGTCAGATAGAAGCCAGCTATAAGAAACAGGAACGGAGGCCTGAATGATTGTGTCAGCAGTTGGGCTAGTAACGGCAGGCACTACGGGTATGATTGGTATTGCTTCTAAAATTGTATGGGACTGAGTTTGATGATCAATCTGACCACTGGCATCCATGACAATTAGAGTGACAAACCACTCACCCGCATTGGGGAATATTACTTGGGCCTGGCCTGATCCTAAATCGGTAAGGGTGGGTGTCGCCAATGAATCGTCTTCAGACCATGCGTCCCATATATACAGCGCTATACCGTCTGAATCTGCGCTGGCCGTGCCATCGATAGTGCGAGCGAGTGCATAGGCAGAATCTGTTGATGCCGCCAACTGCGCTGTTGGTCCTGCATTGGTATTCGCAGCCAAGGTTCGATCAATTCGAATGGGTGCGTTGGCTAGGGTGCTTAATGATGCACTGCCGGGGACTCCACGCTGAGCGGCACGCGAGTACCACATGGCAGCAGCTGAGACATTTTTGGGTAGGCCACTTTGGCCTAAAGCAAGGCGATTCCCCCATTCGTGTTGAGCAAGTTCGTTGCCTTTGACCACCTGTCTGAGAAGGTCTTCGTTTGATAGTTCAGGGTAAGTCGCCTCGTAGTTTTGAACATCAGAGGTCGTGGCCGCTGACGATACCGCTGAGGTTAGCAATAGTAAGCCGGCTATCAGGCTGCCTTGTATAACGTCTAGAAGGTTGGGGGAGCGTGTCAAAGGAACCCTATTTCAGTGTGAAGGCTGCAGCGGACTACTTGGTCTAGATGTGAAAACACCAGGCAGTGTACGAAGAATGTACGCGTCGCAATTATCTAACTTTGGTGCTGACTTCGCAATGTTTAACATTTGTCGGACGCCTGAAAAATGTATTACAGATTCCTAATGTGTTAACCGAGGCTCATAATGACAGCGAGCAATTCAATCCGAATTTCGCCGATCTGTAAATTTGGATAAAAATGTGCCCGCTGGCATAAAATTAAAGCGTTAATGGGTTCGATTTAAAGTCAGCTTCAATCTCATCATTTTTAATAGGGAGTCCCTGTGACGCAAACCGCTAACATAAATAGACAAATAATCCTGGCTGAGCGTCCTAATGGCTTGCCAGATGGAAACACGTTGAGAATGGAGGCGTCTGTGGTGCCGACGGCAGGCACTGGGCAGATGCTCTTGCGCACTGAGTTTCTATCGTTAGATCCTTACATGCGTGGCAGGATGAACGATACAAAGTCTTACGCTGAGCCTACAAAACTTAACGAAGTCATGCCCGGACAAGTAGTTGCACGGGTTGTATCTTCTGAACTCAATGGATACGACGTCGGCGATTGGGTTCTGACCGGCAGTGGTTGGCAAGATTATGCACTTTCGGATGGCTGTGACACGATGAATCTAGGCGCCGATCCAGAAAACCCGTCGTGGGCATTAGGAATTTTAGGCATGCCCGGTTACACAGCCTATGCAGGGCTACTAAAAATTGGAGAACCCAAACCAACGGATACTGTGGTAGTGGCTGCGGCCTCAGGCCCTGTGGGTGCAACTGTGGGTCAGATAGCAAAATTACACGGTTGCAGAGTCGTGGGGATTGCCGGCGGCGAGCGAAAGTGTGCGCATGTAAAAAACAGTCTGGGTTTTGATGAGTGCATCGACCATCACGCTACCGACTTTGCTCAACAGTTAAAGGCTGCGTGCCCGGAAGGAATAGACGTTTACTTTGAAAACGTCGGTGGAATAGTGTTGTACGCAGTGTTGCCTTTATTAAACGAGTTCGCACGGATGCCCGTGTGTGGCGTTGTGTCTTGGTACAACTTAACCGGGTTGCCAGAAGGCCCTGATTTTGGACCTGCCATTATGGGAACTATTTTGCGTATGAAAGTAAAGGTGCAAGGATTCATCATCTACGATAGCTTCCCCAAATCCACCTATAAAGAGTTCTCGCAAGCTATGAGAGGCTGGTTAGAGGCGGGCTCTATTCAATATAAAGAACACGTTGTTGATGGTTTAGAAAACGCACCTACTGCATTTAATGATCTGTTATCCGGTAACAATTTTGGAAAAATGGTTATTAAAGTTTGCTAGCGTTAGTTTGATGATGGGCTTTTTTCAAATCATCGCAAGGCTTGTGAGTGTGCTGCTAGCACTCAGCGTATTTCCAACATTCGTGATTGCCGCTTCGGACGATCGGTTTGCCGGATTTCCGCAACCACAAGCCGATTTTTCAGCTCATACGCGTGACGTGGAAACGTACCTTCTTAACACGCAAATGGATCAGCGTTCTGCGGCGGACGTTAAGTACAATTTACCGTTTGAAAAACGTGCAAAGAAAGACGTTGCCTACCGCGGTAAATTTCTACTCATACACGGATTGAACGATTCGCCTTATGTGTGGAGTGATGTTGCGATTCAACTAAGCGATAGAGGTTTTGATGTCCGTGGAATATTGCTACCCGGGCATGGCAATACCCCTGAAGCCCAGCTGGATATGAGTTTCAAACAATGGATAAACGCCTCAAGGGATCATTTGACCTATTGGGCTGCCGGTGAAGACACGCCCATGTATTTAGGTGGGTTTTCTATGGGAGGGGTTATCGCCACAACGCTTGCGCTAGAAAATACGTATGTTGACGGGCTTCTGTTGTTTTCACCTGCCTTTAAAAGCCAAATGCACCATTTATTACGCTGGTCTTCTCTTTATTCTCTGTATAAGCCTTGGGTATTTGGTGGAATGATCATTGAGGATAATCCGGCTAAGTACAATTCAATTCCTATAAACGGTGCTGCTCAGTATTACAAATCTACTCAGTATCTGCATCGAACATTACGTGGCAAATCGTTAAGCATTCCGACGTTGATGGTCGCCTCACTTGATGACTCCGTTGTCGATGTTGATCATTTAGCGCAAGTGTTCAAACGCAAATTCAGCGCTGACACTAATAAACTGTTGCTGTACACCAACGATGAGTACACACAAAGCGATGAGTCAGTAGTGGTTCGTGGTAGCGCTTATCCAGAGCGACGCATTTTGAATCAATCACACCAGAGTGTGTTGCTGTCTGAGAAAAATGCCTTGTATGGTCGCAACGGTACTGCACTTGTGTGTAACGGAAATGATTGGCCAACGTTCAGCGCGTGTTTGTATTCAAGCGAAGAACATTGGTTTGGTGCCCAACACACGCCATCACCTGATGGTGTTCCTGTTGCTAGAACAACGTACAACCCGGATTTTGATTCGGTATTACAGCTATTCGATGAGGTGTTTAATCTGGATTAAGCGCGTTAGGCTTTGCATTCATCTAAGTCAGGGTTCAGTACTGCTAGGTAGTCCTCGGCAGAAATTTTCACTAAGCCTTCAATACCAAGCAATGTCTTATCAGTGACACTAAGCTCATCGATAGCGGATTTTACTGCATCGAATATGGCATCGCTGTCATTTTCCAATGATGTAATCAACGGTAACCCAGGTGTCGGAGCTGTCCATTCCAAGACGCGTAATTGCTCTGAGAAAGTTTCGTATTGCTGAATGAGGCGCCAGGTCACAGCATCTAGTGCAGCGATGTCCGCATCTCCTTCAGCGACAGCTAACGCTGATTTTAAATGGCCGCCCGATACATGTTTACGAGCAAACCACATGTCGTGTGGTTTAGTGTGCCAGTAGGGCGCGGCATAACCGGATTGAGAAAAAGTTTGGTTATAGGCGAATACGGAGTTCGCGAACTCTGCGAGGCTATTTCGTGTGTCATTGGATCGGACAACAAGCGGGCTGCGGTAATAACCGGGCTGGCAATCATCCAGACCATAGTTGGGCGTCCCAACCAGTTTCACTTTCCCATGTAGCCAAGTTCTATAGGGCATGCCGCATGTCTGGCTAAGCACTAATTCTGGATGATTCCAGACGCTTTGAACATCGGCCTCTTGGGAGAGTTGTGCAGGACTGGATACGCCGCGAGCATCAAGCTGTTGACGAATAAGAGCCCAAAAACGCTTATGTGTATCGGCTAGCTCTGGGCGCGCGTACATCATCAAACTAGCTATCACTTTTTGTTGTTCTCTTTGTTAGTTGTTGCAGCAGGTTGTAGGGTTCGCATCAAAGGTATCACTGCGACATAAGCATGACGACGTAATAGGTACATCGGTTTTTGCTTGCGCCGCTTTTAGCTTAATACGCAGTTCTGGCAATTGTTCAGAAATCTGTTGTTTTTCCAGGCACTCAACTAAGCCGTGAAGTGCCCAGACGTTGTCTGGATGTTGTGCGCAGCGTTGTAATGTGTTGTTGAGCCCTAAATCAGTTCTGTAGACATCTTCGGCTTCGGCAAAGTGTCCTTGTTCGGCAAGTAGAGCGGCCAAGGCATGCCGTGGCGGGTGCATCCATGGCCATGGCTCTGAATAATACAAGGCATCGTTACGACGGACACTTTCACGAAGATGCGTGTAAGCCGTCTCGTATTCGCCTTTATGGTACGCCAGTTCACCTTCCAACATAGATTCGCCTACGCCAAGAATATCGACCGCTAAATTGTTGAAAAACTCTCGACCTGCAGGAATGGCGGCCACAGCTTTATAAAACAACGTACGTTGATGCTCAGCAGAGTCGATGTCCTTCAAAAATGCAAAGGCTACGACCTTTGCATAGTGGTGCATTGCTATGGTAACTGGGTAGAGTTCAGGCTTGGTTGGGGTTGGCTCATCAACGATCTCTTGCCAACGTCCAAAGCGGACAAAGACATGCATTTTCATGGAGTAGTAGCCTTCCATGGTGACAACCATGTGAGGTCTATCTTTAATAGCGAGTAGCTCTTCAGTTAGTGTGTCGCAGATAGCTTCAGAGGCTTTCTTTGCCGGTAAATATTGGCCTAGAAACATGCACGTGAACATCATCAGATGTAAGTCGTGTGCTCTAGCGGTGGTATAGAAATTTAACGTGCCGGCATAGTCAACATAAAGATCATCGGCTTTTATGGCTTTCTCGCAAACAGTCTTAGCCAATTCGTATTCGCCGCACAGTATGTAGGTATGACCTGGCATATGATTCATATGGCCGGCGTCTGGGCATAGGGTGCTCAATAAATCAGCTGAATTGCGCGCACGTTCCGGCTCACCAGACATCTCGGTTGCGTGTATGTGTAAATGTAGAATAGCGGGATGTTGAGGCTTTCCCGAGGCATTATTTTCGGATATCGAGCTCTCGATTACCATCAAGGCTTCTAGCGTGTCCGTACCCTTCGCTGGTTCGCCGGTGTTAACGTCCCACAGTTTCCAGGCGGTTCTTGTCATGAGAGCTTCGGCGCATAGTGCGGCTACATCGTGATCGTCTCGAAAGCGATAATAGACTCTTCGCATGGCCGTGGCATAGTCATCATCCCAACGATTAAATTCTTCTTGTGTAACAGGGTGAGGGTGTTGAAATCGAGTAGCGAGGGCCTCAACCAATTGTATTTCGAGCGCAGACGCGTTGGCATATGCTGCACGTGCAAGTTGTATATGCGCATGGCAAATACGGGTAGTGTCCTTTGCTTCGCTAGCGCTATGTTGGCGCCATAAATTGTTGTAGAAAGGCCCTCGTGCATAGGCAATTCCCCAATGAGCCATGACGCAGTCAGGATCATATTTAAGGGCCTCTTTAAAACATGTAATGCCTTCTTCTTGGTTGAACCCAAAACACCAGTTAAGTCCAATATTGAAATACTTTTGCGCGTTCGCAGAACGGGTTGAAATAGTTTTGGTATGACTGCCTAAATCAAAATGGTCCACACAATCTCCAGAAGGTCTCGACAGGAATACTGACGATAAATAGGTGCTCTCTGAGCAAATAGTCAGGCATTAATGCGAACACGATGCGTTTTTTTGTCGTAATCGCTTCGCCTAATTATAGCTGTATTTGAGCGGTCGCTGAGATGCAACTGTGCGCTAAATTGGGGCGTAGGTCACGTATAAATGGTGAGTGCGCACAAGGGATCTGAAGGCGGTGTTCTGAATTCCAGAAGAACGGTACCTATGAGCTCATGAATAGTTTTCAACATTCTATTTAGCCTGAAACTGGGAGTGATTGGTCATGGCGTTCATTCTGGTGCAAAATAGCCGCAGAGCTACTCAACGTAGGATCTAGTTAGAGCCTCATAGTTACCTGTGACAATCGTCTCGCTCAAGCAAACTGAACACTAAGAACCATGATTGAAGATGATTACGAAGCGCGGCTTGAGCGTGCTGAGTTCGAGGCATACACCAAGAAAATTGCCCGTAAGCAGTCTCACCCGTTGTTGTACAAATTGATGCGTGCTGTAGGTTTTAGAATTAGATTGCCTCATTACGCCACTCCAAAATCTGTCTTCGTATTCTGTAGCGTCTATATTTCAGCGTTGTTCGCCTGCTTGCTGTGGTTTGTACAGCGTAATCAGGATGGCATGTCGGCTTTCAGCATCATCCTAATATCCAGTTTGGTCGGGGTTGTTTTCGGTTTCATCATGATGATTATCAACATCGAAAATAAGAAAAAATATGAGTTAACAGATTGGGATGATCTCTAGTAGCTGATAGACTGAAACAGCGTCTAACAACTGGAACGGATCATGGCCAACGGAAGCTGTTTGTGCGGAAAAGTCACTTTCAAAATTGGTGGTGACATGGATGATATGAGCCACTGTCATTGCTCTATGTGTAGAAAAATACACGGATCCCTATTCGCCACATATTTCAACGTATCTGAATTCGAGTTCACGGCGGGCAGCGAATTAGTCCAGTCGTATGTCTCCGCTGAAGGATTCAACCGAGCCTTTTGCCAAGATTGCGGTTCTGTGCTTCCGGCTAGTAATGACGGTGGTGAGCATCATTCTGTGCCAGCTGGGCTTCTGGATGATGATCCTGGGGTTCGTCCAGCGTCCCACATTTTTACTGAATCCAAATCCGATGCATACAGCATCCACGATGACCTACCTCAGCACACTCACTATGGTGACGGAGATGCATCGCGGGTGGTAAGTACACCTGAGCCTGTGTTGTCAGAAGGTCAGGTTACCGGTGGTTGTCAGTGCGGTGATGTGGCGTTTGAATATTCAGGCGCACCCAAGTTCATGATGAACTGTCACTGCACGCGCTGCCGAAAAGTGAAGGGCGCGGCTCATGCGACTAACGCCTTTGTCTCAACAGACAACTTTCGTTGGACCAAAGGTGAAGCAGATGTCGCTAACTATGATTTACCGGAAGCGGAACGTTTCGGCCATGCATTTTGTAAAAATTGTGGGTCATCAATGCCGCGTGAGTCGGCGGGTTCAGGGATATTAAATGTGCCGGTAGGCAGTCTCAACAGTGAGCCTGGTGTTGAGGCCAAAGGCCATATATTTATAGGGTCTAAAGCACCCTGGTTTGAGCCTACCGATGATCTTCCCCAGTGGGATGAAATGCCCAGCTAATAGAGGTGCTGCTATATCAATGACTGGGAGGGCATGAGTCATGACGTTTTTCCCAAACTGTGTACGGGTTTATTGGTTTGCAAGCACGTCCCAGCAAGCCCCCATGGTGTGATAGTCAGTCTTACCTGGTGGAGATTTGAGTGTGTCGAACGCGGAGCCATCCCTATTTTTGATTCGGAACCAAGCTCCAAGCTCATGATCAACCAACACATCCCAACTGTATTCCCAGAGTCGCTGGTAGTCATCGAGATAACGTTGTTCTGAAGTGGTGATATAGAGTCTCCAAGCGGCTGCAAAGGCTTCTGCATGAACCCAAAAGTATTTGTGTGTATCAGCAAACTGTCCATCGGGCGCGAAACCGTAAACTAGGCCTCCGTGCTCGTTGTCCCAGCCACGGCTCATAGCCACATCGAATAGCTCAGCAGCCCGTTGTGTCCAAAGCTCGTTGGGTTGCCACTTGTGCAATTCTAAAAGTAGTTTTGTCCACTCTACTTGGTGTCCGGGTTGAAAGCCCCAAGGTTTAAACAGATCATCAGGCTTGTCGATGTTGTACTGCATGTCGCATTGCCATTGGGTGTCATAGTGTTCCCAAATAAGGCCATTGTTAGTACCTGCTATGTCCACAGCAAATCGCTTTGCTAGAACAGATGCTCGATCCAAGTAGCGTGAGTCACCGGTCGCTTTCATAGCCAGTAGCAAAGCCTCGCAAGTGTGCATATTGGCGTTTTGCCCACGATAGGGGTCTAACACTGCCAGAGTTTCATCCCGTTCATCGGCATAAGCAAGTGATTGCTCATCCCAGAAGTGCTCTTCCATAAACTCCCACACCTGTTTAATGGTGGCTGCTTCTTCTTCAACACCTGCCAGAACTAGGCTTGCGGCTGCGAGCATGACAAAAGCATGACCGTAAGCCATGGCACGACCGTCGGTAACTACGCCATTTTCAATAACCCAAGCATAGTGCCCTGATGGTTGACGATGAGCGGTCTTAATAAATCGCATGCCATCGATGGCCCATTGGAGATGCTCTTCATTGCCACTCATCGCAGCAGAGTTTGCGTAGTTGAAGACAAACCGAGTCGAGCTGACTAGGTGACGCATTCCCGGGTCATAAACAGAGCCGTCATCAAGGAAGCACTGATGAAATCCGCCATCGGGCGCCCGTACATTGGGTTCGTAAAAATCCAGAATAGATTGGATATGCTGATTCAGGAAGACCGGATCGGCGAAGTCTGGATACGTTATTTGTTTCATGACAGCAGTATACAAGAGGCGCTAGTGGTGGGCATATACGAGGTAATTTGCGTGAGTTAATGACGAATTTGAGTATGTCATTTGAGGCGTTTACAGCTACTATCCGTTGGTGGACATGTTATTGACACAGTTGCCAGCAGAGGAGCGCTGGAGCCGCGCTCAAACGAATGTGTTCTATTCCTATTTTCTACATCAGCAAGGCTGAGTTTTGCGGAGATTTACCCATGCCATTGGCCATGAACCGAAACGTATTTATTACCTGTGCTGTGACAGGCTCTGGTGCTACGCAGGACAAAAGCCCGCATGTACCTCGTTCCCCCGAACAAATCGCTAATAGTGCTATCGATGCGGCGAAAGCGGGTGCCGCGATTGTGCATTGTCACGTTCGCGATGCACAAACAGGTGCACCTAGGCGCGATGTCGCACTCTATCGTGAAGTGACTGAGCGCATTCGAGATGCTGACGTTGATGTGGTGCTGAATTTAACCGCTGGCATGGGCGGTGATATGGTTTTTGGGTCGGTGGAATCGCCGTTGCCAGTTGCCTCTGGTACCGACATGGCTGGTGCAACCGAGCGTATGGCTCACATACGGGAGTGCCTGCCTGAGATTTGCACCCTAGATTGCGGCACCATGAATTTTGCGGAAGCCGATTACGTCATGACCAACACGCCGGGTATGCTCCGGGCGATGGGAAAAATGATGACTGATTTAGGGGTCAAACCCGAGATAGAAGCCTTTGACACAGGGCACTTGTGGTTTGCCAAGCAACTCGTCGCCGAGGGCATTTTGGCGCCAGACGCTTTAGTTCAGTTATGCATGGGTGTGCCTTGGGGAGCCCCAGATGATCTCAACACGTTTATGGCCATGGTTAATAATGTGCCAGACGATTGGAATTGGTCAGCGTTTGCGTTAGGTCGAAACGAGCTGCCATACGTGGCGGCATCGGTATTGGCTGGAGGCAATGTTCGTGTTGGGCTTGAAGATAATCTCATGCTTGCCAAGGGGCAATTTGCTACCAATGCGCAATTGGTTGAGCGTGCTGTAAACATCGTTGAGAATATGGGCGCAAGCATTATGTCCGCAGCCGATGTCCGTGAACAATTGAAGTTAACCAAGCGAGCGCCTGTATGAGTATTACCACGGTTGCCTGTGTTGGCGGCGGCGTTATCGGCGCGGGCTGGGTTGCCCGATTTATTGAAAATGGCATAGACGTCAACGTCTATGACCCGGCGGCCGATGCACAAAGTAAAATGCAGGCGGTGCTGGATAACGCTGATCGTGCGTACGCAAAACTTACGATGGCGCAACGACCTAATAAAGGTGCCGTTGTGTATTGCAATAGCGTCGAAGAGGCTGTCAAAGCAGCGCAATGGATTGTAGAAAGTGTGCCAGAAAGACTCGATATAAAGCACGCTGTCTATGCTGATATTGAAGCGCATGCAGCATCTGATGCTGTGATCGCTTCATCTACGTCAGGCATCATGCCTAGCGATTTACAAAGCCAATTGAAACACCCTGAACGGCTGATTGTGGCTCATCCGTTTAATCCGGTTTACCTGTTGCCAGTGGTGGAAGTTGTGGGTGGCACTAAGACCATCGTCGACACGATCGAACGGGCAAAGAGCTTTTACTCTTCGCTGGGGATGAAACCCATCCACGTTAAGAAGGAAATTGAAGCGTTTGTAGCCGACCGATTATTAGAAGCTATTTGGCGTGAGTCTTTATGGCTGATCAAAGACGGCATCACAACAACTGAAGAGCTTGACGACATTGTCCGCTTTGGCTTTGGTCTGAGGTACGCCCAGATGGGTGTATTTGAAACGTATCGAATTGCGGGCGGCGAGGCGGGTATGCGCCATTTTCTAGCGCAATTTGGACCATGCCTGACGTGGCCATGGACAAAGCTCATGGATGTTCCTGAGTACAACGATGAGCTGGTTGAGCTTATTGCGGGTCAATCGGACGCGCAATCAGGGCATTACGACATTCGTGAGTTGGAACGCATTCGCGATGACAACTTAGTGGCTATACAGCAAGCACTCAAAGCGAATGAATGGGGGGCCGGGCTTGTCTTGGCTGACTACGAGAAGAAACTGTTTGATGCAGGTGCGAAACAGTCGGGCGATGACCAGTCTATCGATGAGTCACAAGTTATACGCACCACGCAAAGACGTGTGCCGCCTGATTGGACTGATTACAACAATCATATGAACGAGGCACGCTACCTTCAGTGCTTTGGTGATGCCTCTGATGCTTTTATGCGCATGATTGGTTGTGATGCAGACTACATAGCCTCGGGTGGTTCGTACTTTACGGCCGAAACTCACATCAGGCATTTGGATGAGGTTGGCGTCAATCAACCGATATATACCCAGACCCAAGTGATTAGTGGTGCGGGTAAAAAAATGCATTTGTTTCATAGTTTGCACCATGGTGACGGCCGGCTGCTGGCCACCGGTGAGCATATGCTTATTCATGTGTCGTTGGAAACTCGTTCGGCGAGTGAACCATCCCCAGATATTTTGGTTAATTTGACCCGCATAGCAGATCAGCATGCCAAATTGCCGATGCCTGACGGCGCCGGTCGTGCAGTGGGGCAAAAGCGCTAAATAGCGTTAGCTCAATTATTTCCGATTAACGTAACCCGTCAGAGAGTGGTCGAATGAATTTTGGATTGAGTGAAGAGCAGCGTCTGATAGTCGATACCACTCGCGCGTTTGTCGAAAATGAGTTGTATCCGCACGAGGCTGCTATTGAACGCAGTGGGCACCTGGACATGGATTTGGTGCGGGAAATTCAGCAAAAGGCGATCGAAGTAGGTTTGTATGCAGCCAACATTCCTGAAGAGCATGGTGGAGCGGGTTTAGATACCGTGAGTTGGTTGCTCTATGAAAAAGAATTGGGCAAAGCCAACTACGCACTGCATTGGACGTGTGTCGCTCGGCCGTCGAATATTTTGTGTGCAGGAACTGCCGAGCAGCAAGAGAAGTATTTGAAGCCGTGCGTAGCAGGGGAAAAATGGGATTGCCTAGCAATGACAGAGCCTGGGGCAGGATCTGATTTGCGAGGTATGACAGCGAGTGCTGTGCCCGATGGTGATGACTGGATTCTCAATGGCACCAAGCATTTCATCTCGCACGCAGATATCGCTGACTTCGCTATTTGCTTTATGGCAACCGGTGAAGAAGACACGCCACGTGGCAAAAAGAAATTGATAACCGCATTCTTTGTGGATAAAGAGACGCCAGGTTTCCATGTCAGAGACGGTTATCGAAATGTGTCGCACCGTGGTTATACCAACGCCATTTTAGAATTCGATAACTGCCGAATTCCTAAACGCCAAATGTTGGGTGAGCTGCACAAAGGGTTTAACGTGGCCAACGATTGGTTAGGCGCTACTAGGCTCCAAGTGGGGGCAACGTGTTTGGGTCGTGCGGAGCGAGCATTTGCTCATTCGGTTGAATACTCAGCCCAACGTAAACAGTTTGGGCAAGCCATCGGCAAATTTCAGGGTGTGTCTTTTAAGCTTGCCGACATGGCAATGGAGATGAAGGCTGCAGAGCTTATGATTCTAGAAGCCGGTTGGAAATACGATGAGGGCACAGCGTCCGACTCAGATATGGCCATGGCAAAACTCAAGGCCACCGAGATGTTAGCCATGGTGGCCGACGAAGCCATTCAAATTCACGGTGGTATGGGTCTCATGGAAGACTTACCGCTAGAGCGTATCTGGCGGGATGCGCGCATCGAGCGTATTTGGGAAGGGACGTCAGAAATTCAGCGCCATATCATCTCGCGAACCTTGCTCAGAGCGCACGGGGCGTAGATTAATTTGCCAAGGGCCGCCACTAACGTGGCCCTGTTCGTTGTGAAGCGCTACCATTAGGTTATTGAAACCTTTAGTGAGTTAGCGTGAGCGAAACAAACCCTATTAAGACCACCATTCGTGGTGCCATTTTGGAAGTCACGTTGGATAGGCCCAAGGCCAATGCGGTTGATTTGGCCACGAGCCGAATCATGGGCGAGGTGTTCAAAGACTTTCGGGATAACCCTGACTTGCGCGTCGCTATATTGACGGCTGCAGGTGAGAAGTTTTTCTGCCCCGGTTGGGACCTAAAAGCGGCTAACGATGGCGATGCGGTTGATGGTGATTACGGCGTCGGTGGCTTCGGTGGTCTTCAGGAGTTGCCGCATTTAAATAAACCCGTCATCGCAGCTGTCAATGGCATCTGCTGTGGGGGTGGGCTTGAGATAGCGCTGTCTTGCGATATTATCCTAGCGGCAGAGCACGCAAGCTTTGCGCTTCCAGAAATCAATTCGGGAACTGTCGCAGACGCTGCATCTATCAAACTACCCAAACGCATTCCGTACCATATTGCTATGGAGATGTTACTCACCGGCAGATGGATCGATACCGCTGAAGCCAAGCAATGGGGCATGATTAACCAGGTACACGCTGCAGACAAGCTTAACGAAGCTGCGTGGGCCATGGCAGAGCAGTTAGCGGCAGGTCCACCCTTGGTGTTTGCAGCCATAAAAGAGATTGTCCGAGACGCTGAGGACAGCAAATTTCAAGATGCACTTAACCGGGTTACTCAGCGTCAGCTCAAAACGGTCGATACCCTGTATGGGTCAGAGGACGGATTAGAAGGGTTTCGTGCGTTCTCTGAAAAGAGAGATCCAGTTTGGAAGGGGCGATAGTGGATAGTCAAGTCAGTGAGCGTTCAACGGTCAACAAGGCATTACGATTAAACCTTGATGAGAAAAAATACGGCACAATCGCTGAGATTGGTGCTGGCCAAGAAGTGGCTCGCCAATTCTTTATAGCGGGTGCGGCAGCGGGTACCGTTGCAAAAACGATCTCAGCTTACGACATGCAATTCTCCGATGCTATCTATGGCACACAGGAGGGTGGGCGTTATGTCAGCAAGGCGCGTGTTCGAGCCATGCTAGACAAAGAATTTCCCTTGGTCGTCTCAAGAGTTGGGACATCGCGTTCACGCACCTCTCGTTATTTTTCCTACGCTGCCACTGTTTCTGCGAAGAGCTATAACCGAGAAAATGAGTGTCATGCGTGGTGCGGCATTCGAGTGCAAATGTATCCGGGTGCAGAACCCTCCGATATTATTGTGCATGTACGAATGCTCGATAAAACAGCTGAACAACAGCAAGATACATTAGGGATTCTTGGTGTTAATTTGATTTATGCCGCGTATTACTATTTTGAAGACCCCAAGAAATTTATAAATTCTTTATCTGATGATTTGAACTCAGATCGTATAGAGATTGACTCAATTGATTTCAAAGGCCCGTATTTTGAAGACGTTGATAATAGAGCTATAAACCTACATTTGATTCGCAGTTGGAAAACACGTGCCATCATATTTAAACCCGATGGCGAAGCTGTTGTACCTGCCGAAATGCTTTACAAGAAAAACGTACTCACTACCCGCGGATCGTTTAGACCCGTGACCAAGTTGAACGTGGATATGATTGAGCAGGGCTTTCAAGCGTTTAAAGCGCATGAAGGTGTTACGGACGATAACTCTATCGTGCTTGCCGAAATTTCTATCAATGACCACACCGGCAAAGATTTAATGGTACCCGAAGAGGATCTAATAGCTCGAGTAGAATTACTCAATGCGCTCGGTTACAGCGTCATGGTCTCAGATTACACCCGTTACTTTTCACTGCGTGCCTACTTCCGGCAGTACACCGCTATGCAAATAGGTATTGTGGTTGGAATGATTAATATTAAGGAAATCTTCGATGATGACAAGTACGTGGGTGTCGAAGGTGGAATACTAGAAGGTTTTGGTAAACTCTTCCCTGATAACACACGTCTGTTTGTTTACCCTGAGTTAGATTCTGAAGGCAACTTACGAGACTTTACTAGCATAGAAATAGAAGAGAAAAACCAATACCTTTATAAGCATTTGTTACAAAATAAATACGTATTTGGTATCGATTGTAGCGATGCTGAGCTGTTTACTATTTACTCCAGAGATGTATTAGCCAAACTTCCCTATGGTCGTGGATCATGGGAGAGTTGCGTGCCTGACGACACAGCTGCTCGCATAGTGGAGAATAGAATGTTTGGATTTAAAGATTAATTACAGCTGGTCAAGCACGGCCGGTTAGGCACGGCCGGTCAGGCACGGCCGGTCAGGCACGCTACAAGGGAGTGCGGGATACCCGCCAAATTCCGCACTCTTTAGTCGTGCTTATCTCGCTCATTAGCGTTAACGTGAATGTCATGTGAACAAACCTCCCAATTTAGTCACAGTAGCGTCACAGCCTCACCAATAACCTGTCTCTCAAGTTGCAGTTATCCATTTGCAGCTTCCTATGTTCAAACACAGAGACAGCGACATGATTTATAGAAAATATGTACAAGCGGCAGCGGCCGGTGTACTGGCAATCGGGTTAGTGGCCTGCAGCGACAGCGATGTGCCGTTAGTTGATCCCATTGGTAAAACTCAACCAGCCAATCTCGGCCCTGACAACCTAGTGGATACAGCGGTTGCTGCTGGGAGTTTCACAACGCTTGCTGCGGCTTTAGCCGCCACCGGTTTAGATGCGGTGCTAGCTGACGCTGATCGCAATTTTACGGTATTCGCTCCAACCGATGACGCTTTCGCAGCACTCGGCCAGGACACTATTAATAGCCTGCTGAATGACACCGATCGTCTATCAGATATCTTGTTGTACCACGTACTCGCGGACACAGTTGTAAACGCAGCGACCGCAGTTTCTTTATCGGGTCAGTCAGTTGATGCGGCTAATGGAGATGCGTTGAATATCACAGTAGATTCAGGGGACCTGTTCATTAACATGTCTAAAGTAACGACCGGAGATGTGGGGGCTGCCAACGGTATCATTCATGTGATCGACACCGTATTGCTTCCACCGATGGATATGGACAATGCAGATCCGAATTTGCCCAACATAGTTCAGACAGCGGTTTCAGCCGGATCTTTCAATACGCTGGTAGCCGCCTTGTCAGCAACAGGACTTGACGCAACGTTATCGGGGGAAGGGCCGTTCACGGTATTTGCTCCCACCGATGAAGCCTTTGCAGCGTTAGGTGATGCTGCTATCGCATCGTTACTCAACGACCCTGATACGCTTAGCGATATTTTGTTGTACCACGTTGTCGCAGGGCAGGCTGTGGATTCAACTACCGCGATTAGTCTTGCCGGTCAATCGGTGGAGACCGCTAATACAGATACAATTACATTCACGCTCAGTGACGGCAATTTGTTGGTGAACAACGCAACAGTGACTACTACTGATGTTGTGACTAGCAACGGCATCATCCATGTTATCGATGCGGTCTTATCTCCACCAACCTCAGAGGTTCTCAGTGACAGCGAGACAGAGCAAACTCAAAACACTATCTATGAAGCTGCCAAAAATGCGGGTCTGAATACATTCGTAGCAGCGGTAGACATTGCGGGTTTGAAAGATGCGCTGAATCACCCAGAAGATACCTACACGGTATTTGCACCCAATGACGTAGCCTTCGCTGCGTTAGGAACAGAGGCGCTAGATGCCTTGATCAGCGACCCACAAGCGTTGCGTGCGATATTACTCGATCATGTCTTGCCAGGTTCGGTAGTTGATTCGACACTTGCCACGGAACTAGTCGGCATTGATATCGCAACAGGTACGGGGGCAACAGTACAATTGGAGCAGCGTGGTGAGGATCTATTTATTGGTGGTGTCCGAATTTCAATAACTGATATCCCAGCAGTGAATGGTGTGATTCACGTCATTGAAGGAGTGATTTTCCCCAACTAATCTTCTTGTTAAAGGGAGTGCGCCCTCATCGTAATTGGGGGCGTTTCTCATTTGGAGATACAAACAGATCCATACCTAAATCAGATCAGTAAGTAATACCTGTACCGCTGACTATCAATAAAGGCGAACCAAACTTATGGATTCGATTAAGAATTCACGAATACTACTGGTAGAAGATCACAAAGATTTGGCTGAGACCATAATCGATTTTCTCGAAACATTAGGTGCTCTAGTGGACTATGCATCTGATGGACTCTCGGGTCTTCATGTTGCGCGCACTGAGCGGTTTGACGTGATTTTATTAGATGTTAATTTACCGGGTATGAACGGCATAGAGCTTTGCTCTAAGCTGCGTGAACAACACGGATCATCTGTCCCTATTCTCATGCTTACGGCTCGCGATGAATTAAACGATAAGCTAGAGGGCTTTGAGGCAGGAGCTGATGATTATCTGGTCAAACCGTTTGATTTGCCGGAGCTAGTTGCACGAGCACACTCGCTCATTCGCCGAAATCGAGGTCGAGTAACAGCAGGGAAACTGGAAGTGGCAGATCTAGTACTAGACCCTGCCACGCGCACAGCGACTCGGCAGGGTAAGCCACTAACGTTGACGCCAGCAGGATTTCAAATTCTAGAGCAGCTCATGATCAATACACCCAACATTGTCAGCCGAGAAGATATTGAAGTCGCTCTTTGGGGAGACGAGCCGCCGGCAAGTGACACCCTTCGGAGCCAAATCTACAAATTGCGCCAACAAGTGGATAAGCCGTTTGCTACTGCTCTGATACATACATCAAAGAGAAGTGGCTACCGGATTATTGTTAACTAAAATACAGTGTCACAAGTGTACCGACTCCTGGGTTACTCGAGACATCAAGACGCCATTCGTAGCGTTCACACGTTTGATGAACAATAGCGAGCCCCATTCCTTGATGCTCTGACTCGGTATCATCAGCACGATAGAATGGTTCAAATATGCGGCTTAATACATCTTCAGACATACCCATTCCGGTGTCTGATATCGATACAGAGTCACTGTTTATATCTAATATGATACTGCCTTCATTCGTATAACTAACCGCATTGTTTAGTAAGTTACCGAATACGATGTTAAGTACAGACTCTGGGGCATTCACCGATAGTGGTGCATTGTTGTTTAGGTGAATACTCACGGCATCATTGATGCGTACATCGTTTGCTTGGTTAACCAATGTATTCAACACAGTGTGTACGTTCGAAACGCTGACGTCCTCATCAGCATCTATTTGTTCTCGTGCCAGCAGTAAAAGGGTGCCCAGCAGGTCGCCCATACTTTTACATGTGCGCTTAATACGCTCAACAGCACGAGCTGGAGCACCCTCTAGCTCTAGAAGCTCTAGCGATGAGACAGACCCTTGTATAACCGCTAAGGGAGTCCTTAGTTCATGGGAGGCGTACCGTGTGAAGTTACGCTCGCGTTCGATAGATGCATGAGAACGATTAACAAGGTGCTGTATAGCGTCAGCCAGTATTCGGGTTTCTGAACTACTGGATTGCGACAGCTCGTTCAAGTCCAACGTTTTGTCATCTTGCGCACCAACGTTAAACCGTTCTATGGAAATTGCCAGTTGGGATAGAGGGGAGATAGCCCGTTTTGTTGCGTAATAGGTCAGAAAGGCAAATCCGTACATGAACAACAAGACTAATAACAATGGCACAACGCCGAAATAGAACGCTAAATTACTGACCGTGCCTTCCTCAAAAAGCAAGTAGAGGCGTTCGCCGTTGACTTCGCTGATGTGAACGATACGAGATTGCTCATCGTGACTGACGCGATGCTGACCTGGCGTTAACGATTTGTATTCTTCAGGTGGTGCATAGCGAGGGTCAGCGGAAGAAAACGCACTTAGATTCAAGGTGTCTGGTAGCGGAACACTTTGATGATCTTGACGTTTGCTCCAGTAATATTCAGCTTCGCCTTGCAATGCGCGATTAACCAATAGGCGCTCAACGATAAAGAATGCAGCTAGAACACCTATAACAGTGACAAGACTAATCAAAACAAGCTGTATAACAAATGCTCTGAGTAGTCGAGAAAGAATCTTAGTTTGTGGCGCAGATTTCATAGCAAATGTACGGCGCTGATTAGCTTAAGGGCAGTGGGCAGAGCGGTGAAAAACAGTAGTTGTTCGTTGCGGGCAGATCCGACGACAGTGTCGGATCTGCCATCACAAAATAAACGTTTTATGCGTTTACGTCGACGACAACACGCCCCTTAACCTGACCTTTCAAAATCTGAGCGCCTAGCTCAGGTAAATCAGTCAGTGTAGCCGGATGAACCATGGCCTCAAGTTTATCCATTGGTAAGGCTTCTGCAATTCGCTGCCAAGCGGGTAATCGGTTGTCGTAAGGCTGCATGACAGAATCGATGCCTAACAAGTTAACCCCCCGAAGTAAGAACGGAATGACAGTCGCTGGCAAGTCAGCGCCGCCAGCTAAGCCGACTGCAGCAACGGATGCGCCGTACTTCATTTGTCCTAAAACACGTGCCAACATTGCGCCTCCGACTGCATCCACGCAACCAGCCCACGATTCTGCCTCTAAGGGGCGCTTAACCGTTTCGTTGATGTCTTCGCGAGCCACGATGGTTGTAGCACCCAAGCTCTTGAGGTAATCCGCAGTTTCAGGTCGACCGGTTACTGCAGCTACTTCATAGCCAAGGTTGGCCAAAATGGCTGTGGCGACCGATCCAACGCCACCGGCGGCACCCGTGACCAAGACTGGGCCATTGCCAGGTTTCAAACCGTGTGCTTCTAGTGCCATAACAGACAGCATGGCGGTGAAACCAGCGGTGCCTACGGCCATGGCCTGGCGTGTAGTCAAACCTTCTGGCAAAGGCACTAACCATTCAGCTTTTACGCGAGCCTTTTGCGAATATCCACCCCACCAAGCTTCGCCTACACGCCAGCCGGTGAGTACCACTTTGTCACCGACACTGAACTTAGCGTTGTCTGAACTTAACACTGTCCCTGCGAAATCTATTCCGGGTATATGCGGATAGTTCCGAACCAAACCGCCACCGGGCCCAATACATAGTCCGTCTTTATAGTTCACCGTTGAGTATTCCACCGCTACGGTGACGTCAGCTTCAGGTAGCTGATTGTCTTCTAGGGTTTGGACGGTTGCAGAGGTCTTCCCTTCGTCGTTTTTCTCGACCAATAGTGCCTTAAAACTCATGCGTATTCCTCTTTACCAAATATGGACGTTGTTGCGTTCAATGTTAAAACAAAACTACACACATGCTAGCAATTGGATGATTTAAAATAGACAAAAGCGCCGATTGAATTGGTTTAGACAACTTAAACAGGGCGTGCAGCAGCATTTTGGTGAAAAAGTATGTCTGATCGACCCATAATCAATCTCTCCGGTTACCGATTTGTACACTTGGAAGAGCTCACAGAGCTGCAGGAGCGCCTTAAAAGCTCGCTGGCAGCACTAGGCATGCAGGGTTCCATCATGCTAGCCAATGAGGGGATCAACGTCTCTTTGGCAGGATCTGCGGACGCTGTCGTGCAAACCAGAGCGGTGTTTGACGAGGACCCTCGTTTAACAAAGCTGTGGTTAAAAGAAACCGAGTCTGACTACGTCCCGTACAGACGATTACGAATTCGCGTGCGAACCGAAATCATCGCTTTTGATGGGCAGGATTCTGAACGACTAAAAGC
>CALKLO010000009.1 GCA_937991945.1 uncultured Granulosicoccus sp. | reverse complement strand
TCCGCAGACAAGGAAGTCACTTCCTGGCCCGTGACAAAGCTTGCCATGTGCATTGCGTGAATGCCGCAGTCAGCAAACTGTGCAGAAACGCCTGCTTGTGCTGGGTCATAGCGCCATCGAACACGTGGGTTGTCAGCATCGGCTGCATCCGCATGATGACCGTGAGAAAATTCTGCTTTGACCAAACGAATTTTACCTAGATCGCCTCGGGCGACCATAGCTTTCATATGGCGAACCAGTGAGTAACCGGTATAGCCATAATTCACAGCACAGATCTTACCGGTGGACTCTGCAATCTTGACGATCTCTTCGCCTTCTTCCACTGACATGGTCATGGGTTTTTCGCACAACACATGAAAACCACCTTCCAGAAACGCTTTAGTAATTTCAAAGTGCGTGGAATTGGGTGTTGCAACGGTGACTAGATCGACGCGATCGTCTCGGCCTTTTTCAGCCTCCAGCATTTCTTGCCAATCGCCGTACGATCTGTCAGCGGCTAGGCCAAGACGTTGGCCGTATTCACGACCTTCTTCGGCACGATGATCCAATGCGCCTGCGGTGAAGTTGAACAAACCGTCCAGCCCCGAACCCAAACGGTGTGCAGGCCCGATCTGGCTGCCTTCGCCGCCGCCGATCATGCCCCAGTTCAATTTGCTCATACGTTGGTCATCCTAAGAAATGGGTAAAGTAGAAGTGTGTTCAAGAGAAACCGATGGACTGTAGGTATTCGCGATTAACGCGAGCATCGCCTTCAGGGTCTGGATCCATAGTAGGGTCGCAGTCTTGTTCAATCGTGCACCAGCCTTCGTAGTTGGCATCCAGTAGCAATTGTCGAACGGCTGGGAAATCAACTTCGCCTTCAGAAAGGTGGCAGAAAATACCTTGTCCACACGCATCGTAGAAACCCGTGCGATTTTCAATAGCTGCGGCTTTTATAGCGGCATTGGTGTTTTTGAAATGTACATAGGTAATGCGATCCATGTGGCGTTGCATAAACGCGACCGGGTCAAATCCTGCGTAGGTGCAGTGCCCTGTATCGATGCATATCTTGAGGATTGATGGATCGACTTCTTCTAACAGACGCTCAACTTCTGGTTCGAAATCCATGAAGCCACCCGCATGTGGGTGAATTTCAGGAATAAGGCCGTATTCCTCCCAACCCATTTTTGCAACGGTAGCAATGCGGTCGCGGTAGGCATTCCATTCAGCGGTGTCCATTTGCTCAGCTTCAGAGGCGCGGCCGGCTGTGGGTGCGCGGCGTGGGGAAATGGAGTCGATGAGAACAAAGTGCTCAGCACCGTGCGCTTTGAGCGCTTTACAGGTACGGACAGCGCCGTCCATAACGTCGTCCCATTGAGCGGGGTCGTGGAAGGCTCTAAACACAACGCCACCAATGAGCTCCAGCTTGTGTGCGGCAAGCGCGTCGCCTAGCTCTGCCGGGTCTTCAGGCATGAAGCCAACGGGCCCTAATTCGATACCTTTGTAGCCAGCGTCGCTGCACTGTTGCAATACGGTTTGCCAAGTCGGATTACGGTCGTCTTGTGCGAACTCGACACCCCAAGAGCAGGGTGCATTACCAATTCTGATGCTCATGTTTAAACGCCTTGTGGTTGCAGCTTGTTTTTAATGCTTTGGTTGCGTCGAATTTTCGTTTGCAACCGGTTGCATTTATTGTATTCTTTGGGTTGTTCAACCGTCAACACTCGATTGCTCGGAAATGCACAACAAATAGGCCTCTATTTTTAATGAGAGCCGTGTAGCTTCAAGCCACCGTGTTATAGCGGCACCTAAGTCACTGGTCTGGATATAAACGTATGACCCAGGAAACTGTACGTCTCACGATGGCTCAAGCCATTGTTCGTTGGATGGCAAATCAATACATTGTCAAAGAGGGTGAAGAGCTGCGCCTGTTTGGCGGTGGTTTTGGCATTTTTGGCCATGGCAATGTCACCTGCTTGGGTGAGGCTCTATACAACCACAGCGATGAGTTGCCACTGTACCGTGGTCAAAACGAGCAAAGTATGGGCTTTGCCGCTGCCGCTTATGCAAAATACCATTTGCGACAACGCGTTATGTTTTGCACAGCTTCCGCAGGGCCTGGAACCTCTAACCTGCTAACCGCTAGTGCATTGGCGCATGCTAATCGACTCCCTATGTTGCTCCTGTGCGGCGATACCTATGTTACGCGTCTGCCTGACCCGGTCCTACAGCAAATGGAGCATTTTCAAGATCCCACATTAGGGGTTAATGATGCATTCAAAGCGGTGACTCGCTACTGGGACCGCATTACTCACCCAGCACAAATTATTCAATCGCTTCCCAATGCCGTTGCAACGATGCTCGACCCCGCTGATTGTGGTCCAGCGTTTTTAGGCTTGCCGCAAGATGTTCAAGGGTGGAGTTACGATTACCCGAGTGTGTTTTTTGAGAAAAAAATTCACCGAATACGACGCAGCACGCCCGACAGCCGTGAAATTGAAGATGCAGCAGCCTTATTGCAAACGGCTGAACGCCCCATGATCATCGCAGGTGGTGGGGTTCAATACTCCGGTGCGGTTGCAGAGCTGCTGGCCTTAGCCGAAGCGCATCAAATACCCATCGTGGAGACCATCGCTGGTCGTGCCAATCTAGAGTCAACTCATTCGTTGAATACGGGGCCGCTGGGTGTCACAGGTTCAAACTCTGCTAACGCCATCGCTGAACAAGCCGACGTCATTGTGGCGGTGGGAACACGATTGCAAGATTTTACAACAGGGTCTTGGACAGCGTTTGCACACGACGCTCACATCATTTCTATTAATGTCGGAAGGCACGACGCGGGTAAGCATAGATCGCTGCCTGTTGTTGGTGATGCCAAATTAAGCTTAGCGCTGCTGGCAGATGCTATTGAAGAATACAAATGCCCAATAGAGTGGACAGCGTTCGCCATGGCAGAGCGTTCTAAGTGGAACAACTATGTCGCTGTTAACGTCTCCTACGGGAACCGGCCTAATTCGTATGCACAAGCTATTGGTGTTGTGAATAGCCTGTGTGATCCTGCTGATCGTGTTGTGGCTGCAGCCGGTGGCTTACCCGCCGAGGTCACCGCTAACTGGCGAACGTTGAAAGCTGGCACTGTCGATGTTGAATTTGGCTTCTCATGCATGGGCTACGAAATAGCCGGTGGTTGGGGCGCAAGAATCGCTCAATCAGAGAAAGAATCGTCACAAGATACCATCGTGTTTACCGGTGATGGATCTTACCTAATGCTAAAT
The DNA here is from genome assembly GCA_937991945.1 of uncultured Granulosicoccus sp. Classification (GTDB taxonomy): domain Bacteria; phylum Pseudomonadota; class Gammaproteobacteria; order Granulosicoccales; family Granulosicoccaceae; genus Granulosicoccus. The sequence goes on along the minus strand of CALKLO010000009.1, from coordinate 4,876 downwards.
TCTGACGTGTATTCCAGCGTGTTAAGCGATAAAAAACTCATCGTGTTGGTGCTTGATAACGGTGGGTTTGCCGTTATAAATAAGCTGCAAAACAACACGGGCAATGAAAGCTACAATAATCTGATAGCCGACAACCCAACGGTTAAGAACCCTGTCACGGTGGATTTTGAAGCACACGCCAGATCAATGGGTGCGACATCTGAAACGGTTGCTAACGCCGGTGAATTGGTCGCGGCCTTTAAACGCGCAAAAGCGTCCGACACTACCTATGTCATTGTTATGAAAGTGGATGCCTATGAGGGTTGGACGACAGAGGGGCATACCTGGTGGGAAGTAGGTACACCAGAAGTCTCTGACAGTGAGAAGGTGCGTCAAGCGCATGAAGACTGGGAGTCGAGCCGACCCAAGCAGCGTAAAGGTGTTTAAGTTGGTGCATTTATCATGAGCCTTGCAGACGATATCAATTCGCGGCTGGCGGACTGTTTGAGCCGTAATGCCTTTGTCGTTATTGGTCGAGCCGGTATGGATTTTTATCCAGACCCTCCGGGCACGCGAAATGAAGATGCCTCGCAATTCGTTGCACACCTAGGTGGTTCGTCAGCAAACATCTCGGTAGCCATCGCCAAACACGGTGGTAAAGCGTCTCTAATGACCTGTGTTTCAGATGATTCAGTGGGCCGGTTTTGCCTAAACCAGTTAGCGCGCTATGGCGTTGATTCAGCGCATGTGCGTTCCATTGCCGGTGAGTTTCGTAATTCTTTAGCCGTTTCAGAGAGTCGTGTTGAAGAGCATCAAACGGTTATTTACAGAAACGGTGCTGCCGATTTCCAAATGAACAAAAGCGATGTGGAGTCGGTTGACTACCCAGCCTTTGGTGCGCTAATTACCACCGGCACCGTGCTGGCTGCTGAGCCTTCCAGGGCAGCGGCATTTCATGCGTTCGAGTTAGCCCGCAAGGCGGGTTGCGCTCTTATATTTGATATTGATTATCGACCCTACAGTTGGGCGTCAGCTGAAGAAGCTGCGCAAGTGTATTCACGTGCTGGGGAGCTATGCGACATCATTGTTGGTAACGATGTTGAGTTTGGTTTTATGGCCGGTGACTACGACAAGGGTCTAGAAAAAGCGCGTGAGCTAGCTGCCAACGGCGCTGGTATTGTCATTTACAAAATGGGTGAGAAGGGCGCTATCACCATAACGGCTGATAACGAATTTCACACCGGTATTTATCCAGCTGAGGCGCTTAAGCCTACTGGGGCTGGCGATAGTTTTATGGGCGGTTTAGTCGCCTCATTAGCAGCCAATTATGGCGTTAAGGAATCGGTGCTCAGAGGTTCAGCCTGTGCATCCATGGTTGTGTCCCGGGTCGGGTGCGCTCCAGCCATGCCAAGCAAGGAGGAGCTGGCAACGTTTCTTGCCACGCATCCTGGCCCAACCACACACTAAAAGGATTCAAGCACATGCATATTCCACCGTACGACAACAAGAATGCCCCTTTGGTCGATATTGATGACGGCCTCGTGCCGTTGAACTACTTCAACATCGTTAAGCTTGCAAAGGGTGAGGCGTTCGAATATCAGGCACCTGGGTATGAGACCTGTATTGTCCCTGCAACAGGCACTATCGACGTTGAAGTCGAAGGCATCAGCTACCCATCATTGGGCAATCGTGGTGTCGATGTGTGGGACGGCGAGCCAGAAGGTGTTTACATACCGTCAGGGGCCAAGGTTGTCTTTTCATGTGTGTCGGATAACACCGAAGTGTTTATCGCAGGTGCTAAGTACGACAAAGTGCTTGAGCCGTTTGATGTTCGTGCCGATGGGTTAGATCTTGTTCAATACGGTAGTGATGACACAAAAACACATCGTAAAATTAAACATATTTTGGGTCAGAAACAGGCCGATAAAGTGGGCCGACTCTTAGTCAGTGAATTATTCACAGTAGGTCAAGGTGGCTGGTCAGGCTTCCCATCTCATAAGCATGATACGAATCGTCTGCCTGATGAGACACGACATGACGAGACCTACAATTTTCGTTTTCGACCTAACCACGGTTCCGGTGTTCAGATGTTGCAGCGCGTTGACAATGAGCCGGGCGATGCTTATCACATTGTCGATGGGTCAACTATTTGCTTGGACAAGGGTTATCACCCCTGTGCAGCATTGCCTGGCTATGAAATGTATTACTTCACCATATTAGCTGGCTTAACACAGCGCTCATTAGTGCAGTACTTCCAGCCAACGCATGCGTATCAAATTGAGACCATTCCAGGTATCAAAGACATGATCGCGAAATTTAAATAATGCCTTTAGTGACGCTATCAGAGGTTCTTCAGCCAGCGCTTAGAAACGGATACGCTGTTGCGGGAGTGGTTACGCTTGGGTGGGAGGATATGTGTGCATTCGTTGCCGCAGCCGAAGCGGAAAACGTTCCTTTGATTTTGCAAGCAGGCCCCGGGTGTCGTGCACACACGCCATTGCCTATTTTAGGCAAAATGTTTGTGCACTTAGCCGAGAGAGCATCCGTACCTGTGGTTGCGCATCTGGACCATGGGTATCGATTTGAAGAATGCCGCCAAGCTTTAGAGTGTGGTTTTACATCGATTATGTTTGATGGTTCCCGACTATCTATCAATGAAAACATCGATAAGACGGGCGCTATCGCTCAGATGGCACATCAGCATGGCATGTCTTGCGAAGGAGAAATCGGTTTCGTTGGTTATGCAGAAGGCGAAGAATCATTAGGCACTGACCCAGAAGAGTCTGCAAGGTTTGCAACTGAGACGGGCATCGATGCAATGGCAATATCGGTAGGCAATGTCCATTTGCAAACCAATGCGGGCGGCTTATTGGATGAGGCGCGCATACAGGCGATTGAGTCTGTAACCGAGGTGCCATTGGTCATTCATGGTGGTTCAGGTGTGCCTGTAGAGCAACGTTTGTCATTGGCCGCAAACACCGCTGTCTGTAAATTTAATATTGGTACAGAATTGCGGCAGGTATTTGGTCAAGCACTGCGCACAGCGGTTAACAGTGATCCTGAGCGTTATGACAGGGTGGCTATTCTTAAGGACACGCACGAGCCGTTAATGGCCGCGACACAACGCGTGTTGCAAAGCGTCACGCCGCAACAATAATAACGTTAGTCTCCCCGGTGTTGTACGCCGGGTACGACTGCACGGTGAAAATGCCAGGTGTTTTTGATGGCCTTGAATGGAAGATCTATGGACAGTCCTTTTTCCACCCGTGATGTTAGCCATAGGGCAACGCTGAACGCGATAATGCCAGCTAGCATGTTGCCTATTGCTTGACCCCCTAAAACACCTGGAGCGCCGAACCAGGAGCTACCAAGGTACACCAGCGGTATTCCTAAGCATAAGTCCCGAGCGATGTTGCTGACAGTGGCATAACCTGGATGTCGGAGTGCGGTGAATAGTGGATTGGCTGCTAGTTGGAGGCCAAATAGCCAGTAGCTAATGACAATGAAGGTGCAATAAAAACGCAGCAGATCTGCGGCTTGATCTTGCAAATCAAAGACGCTGACCAACAGATCCTTTAGCAAGAACATGCCAATGGCCACAGGTACAACGTACAGGGTGACAAACAAGCCACTGGACAGCAAAGTCTGGCGGACTCTATGCCATTGTTTGGCGCCCATGTTTTGTGATGCAACAGGACCTACGGCCCCTGATAGGCCGTATAGGCCAGCAAATGCAACGGGTGTCATTCGCCCAATAACCGCCGCAGCTGCCACCGCATCGGTGCCAAAGCGAGCCATTTGTGTTGTGGCATAGGCGGCACCAAAAGGCCCCGCTAAATTGGTAATGAGTGAGGGAATTGCAATTGCGCTGAGTTGTTTAACGTCTGCAGCAAAGCGAGCCCATTCTGGTTTTTGCAGCAGCTTATGACGACCAGCGATGAAGTACATAGCCATGCCTGCAACAGTGAATCGTGAGATAACCGAGGCGATGGCAGCGCCAGTTAAGTCCATCGACAAGGCGAAGATCAATATTGGGTCCAGAATCGCATTGACCAAGCCTGCAATAATAGTGGCCCACATCGATAGTTTAGCTTCTCCCACTGCTCGCAGTAGCGAGGTGCCAGCCATGGCAATGCCTAATACTGGTAATGCTGCCCCAACAATACGAAAGTAATGCGTGGCCATGTCTAAGGTTAAACCTTTAGCCCCCATCAGGCTCAGCAGCCACGGCGCATAGATCAAACTTAAAACAGTCAGAGGCACGCTGATCAAGACAATGGTGAGGAGTCCATGCGTGGCCAATCGAACAGAATTAAGGGCCTGTGCATCGGCGCCCTGAACTGACTCTTCGCCGACAGCTTGAGCCACCACCGTGGACACGGCAATGGCTAAACCGATACAGATTGCAGCTCCAAAAAATAGTGCTGTGCCGGCGAATCCGACTGCTGCGGCGAGTTCAGGCTCGCCCAATAGAGCGATAAAAAATACGTCAACCAAGTCAACCGCAAAGATGGCGAACAAACCAATCGCCGAGGTGATTGAAAGATTGCTTATGTGTTTGAATATGGGGCCTTCGGTATAGCTAGTACCTTGATGGGCCATGGTTAATTAATGGGTGGCTATTTTTAGAGGCTTGTAGGTACCACCTGCGCTTCTAGTGAATGCCATAGCAATGCTCGGGTGCCTTAGAGGCACAGCGGTATCATCGACCAGTAAATTTTGTTCAGACACATAGGCCTCATAGACGCTGTCTTCGTTCTCGGCATAGAGGTGATAGAAGGGTTGGTCTTTTCGAGGTCTGACAGATTCTGGAATGGCTTGATACCAGTCCTCGGAGTTACCGAATTCTGGATCAACGTCAAAAATCACGCCTCGAAAGGCAAAGATCCGATGACGT